>CAYXAG010000008.1:0-16789 GCA_964462235.1 uncultured Candidatus Saccharibacteria bacterium | reverse complement strand
TCACCCTCTTGAGAATCATTGACAATCCGCAACGGCCCCGGGAAGATCGCCAAAATATTGCGTTTGTGTTCTTCTGCCGCGCCGGAGAAAAAGAGGGGGAGGCCGACTGGGAGTCGGATGAGCAACGATGGTTCCCGCTGGATCAGCTGCCGCCGGAAGAAACCATGGCGTTTGATCACGCCGAAAATATACGTTTGTATAAAACCTATCTTCAAGAACCACGCCCGTTGCCGATTCTGGGATAGCCAAGAATTACATGCCTCATATCCACGAAAAAGTTGACTTTACCGTAGAAGTTTTCGTGGTATACCGCGATAGAGTGCTCCTGCGCAAGCACGATAAGTATAAAATCTGGCTCTCGGTCGGCGGACATATTGAACCGGATGAGGACCCCACCGAGGCCGCGGTGCGGGAAGTGAAAGAAGAAGTGGGGCTGGACGTAACACTCGCAGACGACTTGCTCCAGGTCCGTTGCCAAACGCGAACCTATCAAGAACTCATCCCGCCCAAATTCCTAAACCGCCACAGGATCAACGATACGCACGAACACGTCACGCTGACCTACTTTGCCCTGTCAGGCACCGATGCTATCAAGGAGCCCGAGGATCGCGAGATCTCGGATGACTGCAAATGGTTTACCGAAACGGAACTGGACGATCCGGCATACGAGATAGACGAGCACATCGCATTCTACGCCCATCGGGCGCTGGTCCAACTGGGGAGAAAGGCATTTGCATAATTTTTGTATGTTTTTTAAACTTTAATAATAAAGCATTATCCGCTAACTTAAACACCTATGTCTATTATCGTAGGAGTTGGCTCAAGCAGAGAAAAAGATTCGTATCAGGCCGGATACGAGGCATGTAAAAAAGCATTGGAGGGATTGCACGGCCAGAAGCCGGATCTGACCATTGCTTTTGCGTCGTCAAGTTTTGATCAAAAGGAGCTTGTGCGGGGCATTCGCCAGACCAACGGCACAACGCCGCTGGTCGGCTGCACGAGCGCCGGAGAAATCACCAATGAAGGCCCGGTCCAAAAATCCGTCGGTGTCATGACGATTGCGTCCGATCAGATCTCGTTTACAACCGGCCTTGCTAAAATCACGGGAGCGAACGCCCATCAGGCCGGGCAGGCGGTGGCTGGCGAAATCAAAGCAAAAGCGCCCGAGCCGTTTAGCACCCTCATCATGTTGCCCGACGTGCTCACCGGAAACGGGGCCGATAGCGTACGCGGGATTCTAGAAATATTGGGGGCTCATTTCCCCGTGGTCGGCGGAGCCCCGGGCGATGATTTTCTTTTTGAAAAGACCTACGAATACCGCGACGACACTGTTGAGACCGGCGCCATTGCCGGCATCGGGATAAGCGGAAAATTTTCCATGGGGGTGGGGGTCCGCCACGGCTGGATCCCCATCGGCATGCCTATGCAGGTGACCAAATCCAAGGGTGCCGTGGTCTACGAATTGGATCATCGTCCGGCCATCAGTCTCTATGAAGATTATTTCGGGCAAAAGGCCGAGGAGCTGCGCAAAGAGCCGCTGGCACAGATGGCGATCACCTATCCTTTGGGCATCAAAGTACCTGATATAGATGAATACCTCATCCGCGACCCGATCACGGTTGATGAAAAGGGCGCCATCACCTGTGCCGCTGAAATCCCGGAAGGGTCGGAGGTGCGGCTCATGATCGGAAGCAAGGACAAGGCGATTGAGGCCGCGCAGGACGCGGCGCGCAAACTGATGAAAGATTTTGAGGCCGCCGGATCAAAACCGAAATTCACGCTGATGTTCAACTGCATCGCGCGCGAGAAACTGTTCAGCCAGCAGGCGGGCGACGAAATTCGCGCCGTTATGGATATCATAGGCAAGGATGTACCGCTGCTTGGGTTCTATACCTACGGAGAGCAGGCGCCGATGCGCGGGGAGATCCGCGACACCGAAAAAATCAACACTCGATTCTACAATGAAACCGTCGTGTTGTTTGCCGTCGGAGAGTAACCGTCTTCACCATGATTCAATCAATCACACTGCATCCTTCGCGCATCGGCTGCCCCTCAATCCCGGGCACGATGAAAGGAATCGTCATGTCCGTTGCGGGTGTCAAAAGCGTTACGATCCGCTACGAGGAACGCTCGCTTGATATCACCTTTGAGGATACCCAAACCTCGCCCGAGGAAATCATCAAAAAGATCGGGAACGAAATGGGCCTGGCCATGGAAGTCGCTCCCGCGGGGGCCAAAAAAGAAGGGGGAGTTGCAGAAACGTGCCCGATGTGAGAAAAGGAGTAGAATCCATCTCAAAAATGGCTTTGATGGCGAGAGCGGGCGGATTTCGTCGCGAGGCCGCAGACGGGGCGTCCCGATGCGCGGGAACGCCTCGCGTCTCAACCGCCGCAGGGACGATTCGTACCAGAGGTACGATGAGCCGCCAGAAGCCGGCCGAGCAGAAATCGGCCGATTCGGCCCAGATGCATTTTTGAGATGGGTTCTTCCGGGCGGTTAGCTCAATGGTAGAGCGTTCCCTTGACATGGGAAAGGCTAGGAGTTCGATCCTTCTACCGCCCATTTTGTATTGGGGCCAAAAGAACCCCGCCACGCCTTGATAGGCGGGGCGGGGTTGCGTCAGAGGAAATCACATCCGATCTCCTGACATGCGTCACTACTGGGTCTTGCCTGCAAGCAATTGGTCAAGAAGATTCAACATCTGCTGAAGGCGATCAATGATGTCTGCGGTCTGGTCACGCAGCTTGCGAAGAACGCCCCTATCAGGCGTAGGAATCGGCAACGGAACAGGCACTGGCCGGCCGCCCATAATCGCAAAGTCGGCGTCGGATTCATCCCAGAGGTATCCCTGCCATGGCACCGGATATATCTGCGATCCTGTCGCGCACATCTCGCCCCTGCAATCAAACGGTTGCGGCACATTCTTCCATACGCTGATCCGCACCCGGTAGGACTTTGATTCGGGAATACTCTGCGGGATCGTCCATTTGAACGACTGGTCGCCGTACAGAGACGCGCCACCGATGTGATAGATCCCGGCACCGGCCGCTCCCTGCATTTCCAAATCGGAACGCACCAAATCAATGGAGAGGTTGGCAAAATACGGCATGACGGCTCCTGCCGGAGCAGGCATGCCTTTTTGCGGGAGCACGGCTTGAACCTTGTTGCCTGCCGTAGCGCCCGTTGAGTTCATTATCATATACGGCGTCTGCGACTCCCACGTGATGGCGTGTACCTCTCCGACATTCCACACTTCCCCGCCGTTGGGCGAATCCACGCGGAGTGTGACGCACGGCCAAATAAATTTACGGGTATCATCATCCACGATACCGCTTGGTGAAAGGCCGACCTTGCCCTGCAGGCGCTTCACGGCTTCCGAGGTGCGGGAGCCCAGAAACCCTGTCTTCAGCCCCTCCGGATAAATCGTCGGATCTTGTGCAAGAAGCGACTGCAGCGCCCTCACGTCATCCCCCGAGGATCCCAACTTCAACATTTTGTCGTACGGGCACACCGTCGTGACCGGCTGCGGCGGGACAATCACGCTTTCGGACGGCGCCGTGCCGACTGCGGTATTCCCAACAGTGCCGGCCTCTTGCGCCAGCGCAAGATACGGGACCAGAAGACTTGCCGCAGCAAAACCGACTGCAAAATTTGCTTTATTCATAACAGATGAAAATAATGGTTAAAATTCCTTCCGATGACCTTTGCCTATATATTATAGTAAAACGCCGATAAAGACAAAAATGTTACTTTCCCTACGCGCAGATTTCTGCTACAGTAGAGCGTGTTTGGAAACCCTTTCAAATGCGCACTGGGCGGTTAGCTCAGTGGCAGAGCGACTCGTTTACACCGAGTAGGCCGGAAGTTCAATCCTTCCACCGCCCAGCGCGCATTTGAAACGACAAAATGTCCGGGACGAGCGTCTCGCCTACGCCCGGAAGATCCGTGATTTGATCCCTTAAGCGCCCATGAAAGATATATCTGTCTCAAAAATCAGAATCGTATCGTTCAACGTATTTTACGCCCTGCGTAAAAAACGCCTGCAGCATGCCCTTTCCGAAACCCTTGCTCGGATGAAACCGGATGTCGTATGCCTCCAGGAAGTGTGGGCCGGGAAAAAAAGCGATTTTGCACGCGAACTGGCGCGACTTCTGAATTATCATCTGCTTTTCTCGCGCCGCGCCGCTTTTGCGGGCAGACGCATTGGCATCGCCTCACTCATGCGAGAGCCGAGCCGCCGCGGCAGCTCCGTAATCCTACCGCGCTCGCACCGCTCCCGCCCCCGAGTCTTGCAACTGGTCACTCTGCAAACCAACCACATCTCCTGGCGCATTGCCAATACCCATCTGTCCGTAATTTCATTTCGGGCGCGCAAAGCACAGCTTGCGGCAATCCTGGAAGCCCTTGACGCGCTGGAGCGTCAAGATTGTGCAATGCCCACAATCCTGGTGGGCGATTTCAACACCCGCACCAAAAAAGAGGTGGACGCTTTCGCCCGCATGCTCACAGAAAACGGGTTCCAGATTCCCCAGATGCTTCCGCATTCCTGGAACGTCCTTGGCATCAGGAGACAATTGGACTGGATTGCGGCCCGCCACTGCTCCATCGTCGCCATGGGAGCGATCCCGCACATCAAAGGGTCAGACCACAAACCCGTCTGGGCCGATATTGTGTGGCACGCCGCCGAGAGAAAGACCAACCCTCGCCGCATAGAGACCGCGCAATAACAGAAAGCGAATCTATACATTTCCAGTATCAACGTGATAGCATCCTCAAATCAAAGATAATTTTTGATTCGCGCATTACCCCTGCATACGATATATATAAATGGGAAGCGTGCCAGAGCGGTTGAATGGGCCTGTCTTGAAAACAGGTATACCCGAAAGGGTATCGGAGGTTCGAATCCTCCCGCTTCCGAATGAGCCACTACGAATAATGACGCTCCGAGCAGCAAGCTGACGCGGAATTATGAAATTAAAGTTTTTTAGCAAGGCCCACTTGCTCATCCAACTTGCGGCGTCTCTTATTTTCTCTTATCATGTCCATACCGTTCAAACAATCCCCACTGTCAATCCAGGAGGTAAGAGATGGGGAAGGTCAGGTTCTTTGAAAAAATGGCTGATCAGGGCCTTGCGTTGACCTTTGACGACGTGCGGCTCAAAACCGGCTACAGCAAGGTGCCGCTTGAGGAAATCAAACTCGGCAGTATGTTTTCGCGCCATGTCGGGTTGAATATTCCGATCGCGAGTGCGGCAATGGACACGGTCACCGAGTATGAAATGGCGATTGAAATCGCGAAGCTCGGCGGGATCGGCGTACTTCATCGCAATCTCTCTCCCAAGGAGCAAACAACGCAGATGAAACGCGTAAAGTTTCATCTCAATGCCTTGACCGAGCGGCCCATCACCGTAGAGGAAAACGAGACGCTCCAGAGTGTAGAACGCCGTCGCCAAGCGAAGAACTACTCATTCCACAGTTTTCCGGTGCTCAATGAGGATAGACGCCTCGTCGGTCTCCTCACCCGGAACGATTTTGATTTCTGCGCTGATCATTCCTTTCTAGTGCGTGAGGTCATGACGACAGAACTCATCACCGCCCCGGACGGCACCACGCTGGATGAGGCATACGAGATGATGACGCGCGGCAAGAAGAAAATCCTGCCGCTCGTGGACCGCGAGCACCGACTCGCGGGCATGTACGTCTTCTCGGACGTTGCCCGCATCAAACTGGGCAGCTCATCCATCTACAATCTTGACGGGGCCGGACATCTCCGGGTTGGCGCTGCCGTCGGGGTAGACGATGACGCGCTTGAGCGCATTGAACTCCTTGGACGTCTTGTGGATGCCATCGTGATTGATACGGCCCACGGTGATTCGGAGCCGGTGCTGCGCACCCTTCGCAGCATCAAAAAAATGAATTTTTCTTTTGATGTTGTGGTCGGCAATGTTTCGGAAGGAGGATCCGCCAAACGCCTCGTGGACAACGGCGCTGATTGCGTCAAAGTCGGCCAGGGTCCGGGCTCCATCTGCACCACGCGCCTGATCGCCGGCATCGGGTGCCCGCAAGTAACGGCAATTTATAATTGCGCCAAAGCCATTGAAGGATCGGGCGTGCCGATTTGCGCCGATGGCGGCATCCGCTACTCGGGCGATATATCAATCGCAATCGGCGCAGGCGCCCATTCGGTCATGCTGGGCCGCGTTCTTGCCGGCACCAAACAAGCCCCGGGTGAGATGATCATGCACCAAGGAGCGCCGACAAAAGTATACCGAGGCATGGGGTCGCTTGCCGCCATGGAAGCGCACCGCGCTTCGCGCGCGCGTTACGGCCAGCATGATCCTCGCCGAGAAAAAATCATTCCCGAAGGGGTGGAAACAAAAATCCCCTTTCAAGGAGAACTCACAGACGTCCTGCACCAGTATACAGGAGGACTGCGCAGCGGCATGGGATATGTCGGAGCCGCCACCATAGAAGAGCTCCAGGGAAAAGCGGATTTTTACCGGATCTCCAACGCGGGCATCAACGAGTCGCATCCGCACGACGTTACCATGATCGCCGATACGCCAAATTACCGAAAGGATGGGCCATGATTCCGACAAAACTCCTGAACGATGTCTCCACGCTTGCCATCGTCTGCACCCAGTGGGGCGATACGGGCAAGGGAAAATTTGTAGACTTTTTTGCCGAATGGGCCGACATCATTGCCCGCGGGACTGGCGGGGCCAACGCGGGCCACACCATCCGGCTTGGCGCTAAAACCTATATATTGCATCTCGTTCCGTCTGGCATTCTCCACGACAGCAACGGCAAGATCAATATCATAGGCAATGGCGTTGCCTTTGACCCGAGGATTTTTTCAGGCGAACTGGAAATCCTCTCGCGAGAAGGAGTGAGCTTCAAGCATCTGTGCATCGCGCATAACGCCCGCCTCGTCCTGCCCCAGCACATCGTGATGGATCGTCTGCGCGAGAGCTCCGCACAGGATGGGAAGATCGGGACTACCGGCATGGGGATCGGACCGACATACGTGGATCACTATGCGCGTGTTGGTCTGACGGTCAACGATTTGCTCAACGTTGATCCCTTTGCGCGCAAGCTGAAGAGGAATCTTTCTGACAAGCAGCGCCTCCTCGCCCATCACGATCCGGAACTCATCAGGGAGATCATGCATCATAAAGATCTGGAAAACGGGGCATTCTGGCGCGCATCGGGATTCTTTGATCACGATGCGATCGTTGAGCGCTATCGCCACTACGGCCGTACGCTACGCGAGATGATCCGCGACACGGATCAACTCCTTAATGATGTGATCGGAGACAAACGCATTCTGCTAGAAGGCGCGCAGGGCAACCTGCTCTCCATTGATTACGGGACTTATCCCTATGTCACCGCATCCGATTGTTCTGTCCAGGGACTTGCGCGAGGCATAGGAATCCGTGAGCGTCACGTGGATCTTGCTCTGGGCGTCGTAAAAGCTTTTTATATGACGCGCGTGGGCGAGGGACCCTTCCCTACCGAGTTCGGCGGAGACGCGTCAGCGCAATGGTGCAACTCTCCGGCAGCCACGGCAGCCGGAGAGACGATGCGCTATCCCGATGCGTCAGTAAACAGTGAAAACTCATTCATGCAAGGCGTCGGGATTCGCCGCGCCGGCAACGAATACGGCGCGACCACCAAGCGTCCACGCCGTACCGGACGGCTTGACTTGCCGCTCATGCGTTATTCCAAACGCCATACCGGCCCGCACATCATTTTAACCAAACTTGATGTGCTGGATGAATGCGAAAGAATCGAGATATGCAATTCGTACCGCTACGAAGGCCCCGGATACACCTTGGGCGAGCGGAGACTCGCTCACGGCGACGTGCTTCATACCGCGATTCCCGATCTGGATGTCATGCGCTGCTGCGTCCCGCAGTACGAGACATTTGAAGGATGGCGCTCCCCTACTGGTATAATACGAGTGCGTGCCGATCTTCCGGCAAATCTCAAGCAGCTCATTGCCTACGTTGCCACGCAAGCAAAAATGCATATCGCCATGCTTTCTGTGGGCCCTGATCGAGAGCAGACCATTGTAATGGATGACACATAGCCATCCACGAGAGATATCGCATACCTGCCATCGAATCCTTTTCCTGGCAGTTTTTTTGTGCTCAAAAGAGAAACGATGCTATTTCTTTTTGAGGAAGAGCCAGACGATGGCGACCGCCGCAGCGCTGAATGCAGCAATCAGGGGGATCATTTTTGCGCTCAACGGCGTTGCGATGATCGCGGTCAACTCTGATACAAAAGAAGTTTCGTGCGGCGGCGCTGACGGCTGCGTGGGCGGAATTTCCTCTGCGACGCCAGCCCGAGGCGACGACTTGTTCTCGGCCGGCGACAAAACGGGTTTATTTTGCAGAGGCTCTGCCGATGGCTCTTTCTTTTTTTGCTGCACCGGGGTCTCGCTGATTGAGGCAAGCGCCGTTACCGGCAGTCCGGTCATCGTATTCTGATTTGTGGAACCCAGAGCAAAAGAGTTGGCAGTCACCAGGACCCGCGCATCGCCAAGTTTCTTTGCTTTAAAAATGATTGTTCCAAACGGGGCCTCTGCGCGCAAACCCCCGGGGAAGCCTGCGGTTTTGATAAGCGCTCCCTTGGCATTGTCAGTCAGATCATAGCCCTTCTGCAACAATGGCATCCAATTGTTCGCAAAGGTAAATGACTGTACTTCCAGCGTGTCGGCCGGATAGGTGATCTCCAATTTCACGGTGTAGGCTTTGATGTCTTCGGGGTCAATCGCGACCGCAAGGGAAACATTCTGCCCCTTGCCCACACGCACCTGTGTTGGCGACCACAACACGGTTGCCGCAAACACGCCCGCAGCCCAGAGAAGTCCGGCTGCGATGAGGAGCGTTTGCATGATGCTGCTTTTTCTTTGCGGGTATATCTTGTTCATTGAGGTGGATTCTAAAGCGTCCAATTAACCATAAGGATATTAAAATCCAAGACGTCCACATTGCCGTCGTTATTCAAATCTCCTTGCGCGGCTCCGCCGGTCGCGCGCGTTCCCCAATTCACCATCAGGAAATTGAAATCAAGAATGTCTGTCTTTCCGTCTTTATTCATATCGCCGAGCTTTGAGGGGCCGGACGGGAAGAATATCCCGCCGCCACCTCCGCCGTTACTGCTCGCCGTCGCGGTCGTGATCGTAATGGGAGTCGTGTGAGTAGCTGTATAATAAGACGCTTTTGTCGCGCTAAATGTGCATACGCCCGCAGCAACCACGCAGGTTGCGGGCGAGACAATGCCGTCGCTTGTCCAGCCGCTTGTACCGGTTACCGAACGCATGACGGTAAGCGTTTGGCCGTTCAGCGATGTACCCACAAAAACACGTAACGTGATCGGTGTACTGAATTGCAAACCGAGATTCGGTATCCCCCATTGCAAACTTCCGTCCACCACCACGCCGGAGCCGAGATTGGAAAGCGTGCCCGAAGACGGCTCGCTTGCCGCGAGCGCGGTCGCGTCAAAACTTGCTCCGCTTGTCGTGGTGATCACGGTCCCGGAGGGAACGGTCACCGTGCTCATTCCCCCGCCGGCAGTAACTTGAATGGCGATATCCTGTGTTGCCTGCAATGAGGGTGTGGAGGTCGTGCTCTGGCCGGTCGGGACATCCAAAGCGTTTGAAGTCAGGAGCAAAGAGAGATTGCTTGGCGTTACCGTCAAATTGATGACATAGACAAAGCTTGCCACGCTTGATGACTGGCTGTCCGGATAGCAAGATATTGTTTTTAATGTTTGAGATGCCCAGACAACCACCGCCGCGCCATACGTCTGCCCGGCCGTACATGTGGGCGTAGCGCCATCCACGGTATAGTGGATACTCGTTGAGCCGGCTGCCGACAATACGACGCTTTGAGAGGAAGTGAATGTTCCGGCCGCGGGTTGTGCGCTCGGCGATACGATCACCACGCCCTGCACCCCGTTGGTCAGCCCGTTGCTTAAATTGCCCGTTACTTCAGACGCAAATACCGACGTTGCGAAAAGCGCGAGCAGAGCCGACATTGCATAGATTTTTTTCGTAATCTGGTTCATAGATGAAAGATGACGCGCAGCGAATTTTGAGATGGGGTCTAGTTGCTCTGAACGCCGTAGCTGGTTGAGTACGATCCTCCGGCCGCAGTCGCCGGCACGCGCGCCTCCACGCTCACCTCAACCTGTCTGCCTGATTGCGACGCATCCATGTCTTGGGTAAGATCCAATGCTCCCGCGTATGTATTTGGCGCAGTCACCGTGATTGCGCCCGATGCGTCGGCGGCATTGCTTGACTGGGCCGAATAATAACGGATGTTGTCGGCTGCGCCAATCGAGTCCGTTGTTCCGGTCCAATCCGCAAATTTCATCTGCAGTTGGGTCTCAATGGTCGGCACCGTGATATGGAATGTCCACTTCCAGCCGTTATCAAACGTATTGTCTGCGGTTGCAAACGTATGCAGCGCGGAGATTTGAGTCACGGCAAGCACCGTGGTATCGGTCACCGTAGTAAATTTATGATCATTCTTTGTGGCGCTATCAAGCACGAGCGCCGGATTGCCCGCCATGTCGGTCACATGTGCCGAAACCGCAAAGTAATAATCAGTTCCAAAATCCAAAAGATCGGTTGGGGTGATGATCACCTGCCTCACGCCTTCGGCAATAGAAACCGTCGCGGGTATCGCGCTATCATCACTTGCTTTTCGCAACTGGATGTTTGTTGAATTTATTGTCGTTGCGTTCAACGCCTCGGAAAACATCAGCGTCGGGTGGACGCTCAACAAAACACCGGCAGCATTGTTAACAGGCGTATGGCTTTCCACAAACGGACTGCTCGTATCGGTTTGGGTAAACGTGACGGTCGTCTGCGCAGGACTCAACACACCGCTTGATACCGTCACGTGCACCGCACCAGCGCTGTCCTTGGAAAGATGGGTCAGCGCGACGCCCGCGTTGAGCGTAAGGAGCGTATCCGCCAAGCTTCCGCCGCCGTCTGCGGCAAGTACAGCCACTGTCGTGCTGTTGTTCGTTACGACATTTCCGTACTGGTCTTTGCCTGTCACGGTAATCTCGCTTGTCTGATCAAACGCAAGGTTTGTCGGCGAGGCGGTTAATTGCAAAGCGACGATCTCTGTCGGAATTACATTGACCGTAACGTCTCTATCGGCATTGTTGTAGTTGGCCGTATCGGTCGGAGTAAAATCAACATGCAGCGTGTGAGCCCCTGCTGTCGTCAGCACGGTTCCCGATGCCGGATTGTAGACAAAGCTACCCGGCACGCTACTCGCTTCTGTCGCATTAAGTTGTGCCCCTCCCAAAGCCGTACCCGCCGCGATATCCGCGGGATTTGCCCATATAATAGCAGGAGTCCCTTTTACTACATTGATTAAAACCGTTGTGGATGCATCGTTATAATTCGTCGTATCCGCAGGAACAAAATCAACAGCTAATTGATGCGGGCCTGCGCTCAATATAGTTCCCAGAATTGGGTTGTAGGTGAGCGTGCCAGACACAGAAGTAGCTGCGTGAAGGTCTGTTGCAGACAACGCAGCCGGATACGTAATATCCGCCGGATTACTCCATGTGATTACCGGAGTGGCTTTGCTGATAGTCAGATCCGCTCCGGCGTAGGTCAAATTGTAATTGCTATTGAGAGTCAACGTGCCTTGATTGATAGCATACGTGCCGACATTCTCGCCCGCGACACGTGCAAGCTCACCAGCGAAATGATCGCCGGTTGCCACAGTACCGCTGGTAACCTGATAGGTCAACGCGGGATCCGCATCGCCATAGATTTTGCTCTGTGTATCGGCGGTGACAGTGATGTCGGCCGCAGTGATAATCAGATCAGCCCCGACAAACGTAATGTTATAGTTGCCGCCTGCCGAAAGCGTGCCTTGCCCAATCGCGTATGCGCCGACATCTTCACCGGCAGCACGAGTAAGTGAGCCGGAAAATGAATCACCCGCCGCCAACGCGCCGCCGGTAATCTGATAGGTCAGGGCAGGATCGTTTGTGCCATATACTTTGCTTTGAGAATCAGCGGTAAGGGCGAGGGCGAGCATTTCAATCGCGCCCGTGGTGTCATTTTCAAATGTTACGTTGTAATTCGCGCCTCCGTTGCCGTCATTGACTACCCCGCTCGGCGTCAGCGTCTTGCCGGTGCTAACATTTTTATCATCGTATGTTTCTGTGAAGTTTTGCGTATCTCCGGCACCCAATGTCCCCGACGCAATGATCGGTGTTCCTGCCGCGCTCGTGGTACCATCGTATATCTTGGTATTCGTGACTGCGCTAACCGTGATTTCCCGCGGGGTGATGTCGGCAATGGTATCAGCACTCGTGTTAGTCAATATATAATTTCCCGCATCAACCCCGCTGATGGAGATTCCGGTCACGTGAACCGGTTTACCGGCGCCGACATTCTTATCCTCAAAAGAAGCGGTATCTGAAGGGGTCACATCATCGCCTCCGAGCGCGTCGGTAGTCAGAGTTGCCGCAGCGCCGGTATTGCCGTCGTAAACTTTATGAATACCCGTAGCGGAAACAACCAAATCTTTCTTGGTGATATCCGCTGTGGTCGCAGCCGTGCCGTCATAGTTGTACTTGCCCGCATCAGGCCCGCCAAGAGCAAGACCGGTCGCGCTTACCGGCTTGCCACCGCCGAAATTTTTATTATTAAATGTCGCAACACCGCCGGAAATCGTAACATCGTCTCCGTTTATTACTCCGTTAAGATCGCGGGTGAGTATGGTTGCCGCATCCGTGCCGTCATAAACCTTGCTGCCGGCGGTAATGCTTCCGGTCAATTCTTTGGCAATGGCTGTCGCGGTTTCGGTCACTTCGACCGCTGCGTTATAGAAACCGTTCCCCGCTTGATTATAATGAACCACGCAAGCATTTGTGCCGCTTGTCATGGTTATGGTTCCATCGGATATTGAGCAGCCGCCGGTTGTCGTCATATCAACCAAAAGGCCGGAACTTGCCGTTGCTGCCACCGGAAATGTGGAGCCATAGATGGCGCTGGCCGGAGCGTGAGTCGTAATGGTTATTGTCTGGTCAAGCTTAAGGACGGTAATAGTGCCGGAATCTCCGGCGATGAGGGAGGCGTTGGCGGCATGAATGACCGCAGAGCCGGCGGAATTTCCGTGCATCACTACGCTGGCGCCAGGAGAGCCGGTAAGGTCTCCGTCAACCACGCCCCCGATTTTGTTGGTCAAAGACCACGCAGTAGCAGAGGGGTTGCCAACATAATTTCCAAACTGATCTCTGGTAACGCCATAAACAGTTAGCGTACTGCCCGAAGAAATACTTTGGACGGGAACTACCGAGCCGGAACCATTTGCCGCGGTCTCTACCTTTACTTGACTCGCCGCACCTATGACTTCCGTTAAAGTACCGGCGCTTGCGGGGAGTGTTACTCCCACCATCGTTCCCGTGCTATTCAAAACAATACTTCCATTTGCCAATGGTGTTCCGGTCGTTGGTCTGACTCTGACATTGCCCCATGTCAACGTATTGGCAGAGCTGCTGCTTTGCGTTTTTACTATAAAAGTAATTTGCGAGGCAGTCGTGGTTGCGCTCACAACGGTACCGCTGGCCAGATGATTGATATTCTTTGTGGCATCGGCATTGCCGGTCAGGGTTACCGTTGCCGGACTGGAAGAATCAAATTCAAACCCCGTGGGTGCAGTAAGAGTAATACTGCTAGGATTGCCGTTAGATTTGATTTGGCCTTTTGCGCTTTCAGCCAATACCGGACCGGTTAATGTCGTGTAACTGCCTCCGGTTGTATCAGCAGAAATTGCCGACCCGCCGGTTGCGGCAGTAACCGTAACGCCAGCCGCCGCCCATGCGCTTACGGGTAATAAAAAACAGCCCGTGGCAAACACTGCTGTTATGAAAACAAAAGATGCTCCTTTCCTAAAGTATCGCCCAAAATACTCTTGGTTATACTTTGTCATACATGATTCTTATTTAGTTTAGACGTTAATTGCTATTCTAGCATACACTGGCAAAAAACAAGTGGGCAGTCTGCCGAGATCCTGGCGCTTTGGGCATGATTGCCAGATCGCAGAAAATTTGGTAGCGTAAGGCGTATGTATTGGGTGATTCAGCATCCGGTTTTGATCTTGGGAGCGCTTGCGGCGACCGGATTTGCGTACCTCTGGTGGCTTCTGAACGACGAGCGGAGGAAATTACGGATGCTCTTGGGCGGACCCGGCACGGGCGAGACAGACATCCCGCGTGAACTCATCCGCAGGGTCGCGCGCGCCGAAGCCAAACTGGAAGAATTGGACCCGCGCGTGCACACGATAGAATCCATTGCCACGACCAGCATTCAAAAAGTCGGGTTTCTGCGCTTCAATCCTTTTCAGGACACCGGAGGAGACCACAGTTTTATCCTAGCCCTTCTTGATCGGGAACATAACGGGGTCGTGCTCTCCTCGCTCTACCTGCGCGAGTCAACCCGCCTCTACGCCAAGCAAATCAAAAAAGGCAATCCGGTGCAGCAACTCTCCTCTGAAGAAATAAAAGTTTTGGAAGAGACACTCAACCAATCATGAAAAAAGACTCTCAACCCAATGATCCAGACACCCGCAGACCCCCAATCGTGGTGGTCATGGGGCACGTGGACCACGGCAAGACGAGCATCCTTGATTGGTACCGCAAGACCACAGTCACCGAGACGGAATCCGGCGGCATCACCCAGCATATCGGGGCATACGAGGTGGAGCACCGCGGGAAAAAAGCGACGTTCATTGATACGCCCGGGCATGAGGCATTCCCCCAGATACGGGTTCGCGGCGCGCGCATCGCCGATATCGCGATCCTCGTAGTCGCATCTGACGAGGGGGTGAAGACGCAAACCCGCGAGGCGATTGCGGTGATCCGGCAAAACAATATCCCCTTTATCGTAGCCCTCAACAAAATTGACAAGTCCTCGGCCAATCCCGAGCGAGTCAAACAGGAATTGGCCAAAGAAGAGGTGCTCGTGGAAGGCTACGGCGGCAAGATCCCGACGGTGGAGATCAGCGCCAAAACCGGCCAGGGCATGGACGAGCTGCTGGAGACCGTGCTCTTGGTTGCCGAATTGGAAAATCTGAAGGCCGACCAGGCCAGCCCCGGCCACGGCGTAGTCCTGGAGGTGGTGCGCGACGCGCGCCGCGGGACAAGCGCTACCTTGCTGATTTTGGACGGAAGCATACGCAAGGGGCAAACTCTTGTTATAGGAAGAGCCGCCGAGACAATCAGAATTTTTGAGGATTTTCTCGGACGGCGCATCCTGCAGGCCGGCCCGTCCTCGCCCGTCATCATAACCGGCCTCGCGCGCCTGCCGGCCGCGGGCGAGACATTCTCGGCCTTTCCCAATAAAGCGGCAGCAGAAGCATTTATCCAAAGCATCCCTGCCCCTGGCGCGCCAGAGCGAAGCGAGACGCTTTCTCCAGCCGCTCCTGACCAACAACCCGCACAGACCTTTAACATCATCATCAAAGCGGATACGATCGGCTCGCGCGAGGCGCTGGAGGAGGCCATAGAAAAGCTCGGAGTCGACGGCGTTGCCGTAAAAATCCTCAAGAGCGAGATCGGCGACATCAACGAATCGGATGTCAAACTGGCGCTGGCTGGCCGCAACGCTACCATCATCGGCTTCCGGGTGCGCATTGATCATGCGGCGCGCGAACTCATCCGGCACGCGCTCATCCGCGTCCTTTCCGGCGACGTCATCTACGAACTCCTTGACCAGATCAAAGAAAAAATAAAAGCGTTGGCGCCCACCGAAGAAAAACGGCTGATGCTGGGTCGGGTGACCATCCTGAAATTTTTCAAAAAAGAAAATGGCGGGCAGATCGTGGGCGGACGGGTCAGCGAGGGCGCGGTGAGACGCGGGGCGGCTTTTGAAATCATCCGCGCCGAACAAAACATAGGCACCGGCATCATCCGCCAGCTCCAGCGAGAGCGCTCCCCCACTTCAGAGGTGGGGGCCGGAGCCGAATGCGGCATGATGATAGAGGCAAAAATAATGGCTTCTCCCGGAGACATTCTGGCCGTCTACACGGAGGACGAAAAGAAATAACGCCATGCCATCGCCTCGCCGCGTAGAAAAATTGGCCAACCTCCTGCGCGAGGAACTGGCGGGCATCCTGAAGCGCGACATTGAATTTCCGGACGGCGTGCTGGTTACCGTCACCCGTGTCGCTCTATCGCCGGACGGACATTACGCTTCCGCATTCATTTCGGTCCTGGGTGGAGACAAACCACAATCCGCACTGGAAATCCTTGCCAAAAACATCTATCATATCCAGCAGACGGTCAATCGCCGCATGCCGGTCAGACCAGTTCCAAAAATAACATTTCAACGAGATCAAGAGGAAGAGCGCAGGGAGCGAGTTGAGGAGTCACTCGCACAACTGCGTAAGAAAAAGGATATCTGACCGAACTGGCATGGTAGCCAAGTGGTAAGGCAAGGGTCTGCAAAACCCTTATACGCGGGTTCGATTCCCGCCCATGCCTCCAGAATTAGACTTTCCGATTTTTGACCGACGAATCGGTGGGCGGCACGAAGTGCCGCCCATTGGTTTTGTGGGGGGAAATCCTCTCCGCTCGGCGCGCAGAGGCGCGCCTCGCGGTTGGCCAAGACGAGGTTCGAGCCGAACACTTGTTCGGCAGCAACCTTTTTTAGAAAAAGGTTGCTATCCCTTGCGGTTTTCTCAAGGTTTGAAGCGACTTTTATCCATTCTCTCATCGGTTCGAGCCAACCATTCTGCTTTTG
>CAYXAG010000007.1:14267-17986 GCA_964462235.1 uncultured Candidatus Saccharibacteria bacterium | reverse complement strand
GAAAAACCCGCGGCCACAAACGCAGTCCACCTTCAAAAATTAGTTTCTCTGGCCCGGAAAAAACACCTCGGCTTCATGGCAGGATACAATTACCGGCACTTTCCTCATATCCGCAAAGCATACGAACTGGTTTGCAAGGGCGTGATCGGGCGGATCTTGTTCATTCGCGGCCGGCACGGCGCCAGCGGCCGTCCCGGATATGAAAAAGACTGGCGCCACAATCCTGCCGTGAGCGGCGGCGGCGTTCTCATTGATCAGGCGGTGCACACGATTGATCTGGCGCGCTGGTTCTTGGGCGATTTCAAAAAAATCCGCGGGGCGCTGGCGCATTCATTCTGGAAGTCCGGGGTGGAGGACAATGCATTCATCCATCTCCAGACCCGGACAGGACAGATCGCGTCTTTGCACGCCTCATGGACCGAATGGAAGCCGATATTCTCTTTTGAGATTTTCGGCGCCGACGGATACGTCAAAGCGCGAGGCCTCCGTCAGTATCGCCAAAAAGAGGAGCTAATTTTTGCGCGCCGTCCGGCCGACTTTCTCGGCTCCCACGTCCAAGAAAAAATTGAAACGTTCCCGCGCTCACTCCCCCAACACTCGCTCGCCGGAGAACTCGATGAATTCGTCTCTGCCATCCGCCAGTCCCGCGATCCGCATCCCAGCGGCCGGGACGCATTGGAAATTTTAAAAATCATTCATCGTATCTATACCTTATGAAAAAAGAACTCGTTCTCGTCACCGGCGGCGCCGGATTCATCGGCTCGCACCTGACCGATAGATTAATCGCGGAGGGCTATCGCGTGCGGGTGCTGGACAGTCTTACTCCGCCCTCACAAGGCGGCACCCTCCCTTCGTGGTTCAACCCTGATGCCGAATTCATACAAGGAGACGTGCGGAATCCCAAAGACTGGCTTCGGGCTCTCAGGGGCGTCTCCTCTGTGATGCACCTAGCCGCCTACATGGATATGTTCTCGGACTTCAGCACCTACTTTACGGTAAACGCCGCGGGTACCGCGCTTCTCTACGAGACAATCGTCAAACACAAATTGCCGGTCAAAAAAATTATTGCGGCGTCCTCGCAAGCGGTCTATGGCGAAGGCAACTACCGCTGCGCCAGACACGGCATCATCTATCCGGACATGCGCCGGCTTTCCTCGCTCAAACGGCACCGATGGGATCTCCGATGCCCCCGAGACAACAGACTTCTCGTTCCCTTGCCGGAGCGCGAAGACGATCTTCTCAAGCCCCTGGGGGCCTATGGCGCTGCCAAAGTCGCAACCGAACACATCATCTTCTCGCTCGGGAAACTGTATGACATTCCCTCGGTAGCATTGCGCTACTCCATCGTGCAGGGAGCGCGTCAATCCTTCCGGCATTTTTATTCCGGCGCGCTGCGTGCATACGCGGTCATGGCTCTGACCGGACTTCCCATCACCACGCACGAAGACGGACGACAGATGCGGGATTTTGTATCGGTGCACGACGTCGTGGACGCGCATCTGGTTGTCTTAAAAGACCGGCGGGCGGACTTTCAAGCATTCAACGTGGGCATGGGGAAATCCATCCTGCTCATTGACCTGGCCCGCGCGGTGGCCGCCGCGGCAGGATCGCGCGCTCCGGTATGTGCCGGCCGGCATTTCCGCTGGGCTACCGCCCGCCACTCGCTCATGGATATTTCTAAACTAAAAGCGCTTGGCTGGAAGCCAAAACGCGCGGTGGAAGACAATGTCCGTGAGTATCTTGCCTGGGTCAGCAACTACCCGGAAGCAAAGCGGCACCTGGCACAAACCGACCGCGCCATGAAAAAAAGTAAATTGATTTTTTGAGAATTGGTCAAGCGCCGGACCACTATGGGCTCTCGTGCCCGGCGAAGAAACTCCATCTATATTTGGACATACCGTGAGGCGCGCCTCAATGCGCCCGCGCATTGCGACGCCAAAACAAAAAACCGGCAATGATAGAGACATCATTGCCGGACACTCCTCTTGAGCCGTCGCCTCATTCACGGAGATATCACGCGCACCTTTGTGATGAAGTCGCGTACAGACAGATCGCCGCGGGCGAACTGACGCTGAAGCGTAATCAGGGCAAGACGCATGGTCGTATCGCGATGAGGCGCCTGACACACATGTATCGCCGACAGGAAATCTCCTGTCAAATCCTGCGGGAATTCCATGCCGTGCACACTCATGAGGCTGGCAACGCCTTCCCGCACAGCCACGATGCTCTGCTCCACGAACGCCACCTGCCTCTGATACCTGTGAAGTACGGCTTTCAATATATTCACTCCCGCTCGCGCGGCGAGAATCTCCTGCCGATGCCTTTCCAAGGTATCAAGATGCTTGAGGGCGTCAACCACAAAGGAAATTGCTTGCGCGCGGATCTTTTTTGCTTCTCTCTCGTTCCCCTTCATATGTGTAACGAGCATTTCCGTATAGGCCTTGCCGTAGCGTGCAGCACCCGCCGGCCTGACCGTGATCTCTATTTCTACGCCGTCAAGAGGCGACTCCTCAGGGGATTCATCCGCCCAGCTATGCGGCCGGTATTGAACGATGGCATCGCGCAGATATTTTGTAATGGATTGGGTCTGCGCGATATCCGCTTCTTGGACGTGTACCTTGATAGTGGAGTGGTCATATTCCTGGGCCATGACAGCTCTCCCTTGATGGCGATACGGTTGAAGTTTTGGCTTGAGGAGACGGAAAGAGGAAAAGAGCGAACGAGTGCACTATAGCGCATGTTGATAGACAAATCCACGGGGCCGGGGAAGTTTACGATTCACGTGCTTGCGCAATGCCGCATCGGTTATGGCATACCCCCAATTGATAAGACGCTCCTGCACCTCGGGCTCAATCCTTTCCAGACGCGTCCGGACATTTGCAAGCTCCATGGTCTTCTCATGCGGACACGGCAGGGAATCTTTTAACTTAAAATGACTGATATCGCTTCGTATGCCCCAATAGGCACCCTTGCGTAATTTTTTTCTATACGAGAGTATAAGATAGCGCTTGCGCAGATCGCCCACTTGGTTATCCATGATGTTGACCACGCGATAAAAGTGCATGGCCCAATCCTGCCATGGTTCCGGCTCCGGGTTCAACCCTCCTCCGCCATCGCTTACCAAAATGGTATCGTGCAGTTTCCAGACCGCTTCAAGGCCGAGATTGTCGTACACGCCGCCATCCGTCAGCACCACATTGGTGGTGAACGGCGGACATCGTAAATCTTCTTTTCCGCTTTTGGATGTCCACATGGCATGATCAAACTCCAGCGTCATCGGAGAAAGGAACGGCGGAAATGCCGATGATGCGGCTACCGCCATGCTCAAGGGAACACAGGGCGATGCGATCTTGCCCACGCGGTAATCGGTCATGTGCGGTTTTGTGAACCGCCACAGATCACCGGACTGAACATTGGTGGCATTGATGATAAAAGAAGGACTATCGGGAAGATCCTGCAGTGTCGCATTGCCAAAAAGATGCGTGGCATACGCCGATGCTATTTTGTCACTTACCTTTGTGCCGGGCATTGCCATCCCGATTGCTACCGAAGGAAGATCAATAGTAATGCCTGCAAGCGCGCGAATCGGATCCACCACGTGAGCCATGAATCGGCGCGCGGCACCGCGGTGGTCAAAATCAAGCTTTGACCAATTCATGCCAAGAACCGCAGCTGTTATGGATCCGCCGGATACGCTTGAAACCTTATTCTGTTTTTTC
>CAYXAG010000007.1:13799-14257 GCA_964462235.1 uncultured Candidatus Saccharibacteria bacterium | reverse complement strand
CACAAGGCGCCCACATGAAATAACATCGCCCGATACCCGCCGCCGGACAGACACAACGCAATGCCCGACTCGGGCCTTTTGTGCCTGGATCCGGTATCCAGATCCCTCACCGGAGACAGATATTTGTCGGCATGTACGATATCTTTCATAGGTGCAATGTGTTAAAAATTTCCTGTAATTTTGCCCGCGTGCGCGGCCCTACCGCGCCGTAGGCGGGATTGACCGGATCCGCAATCCCGTATTTTGTTTGAAATTTTTGGACGGCTTTCTTGGTGAGGCCGCCGAAATAATCCGTTTCTTTACCGGGCGATCCGGGCCCCTGCAATGCTACTCTGGTGTCCGGGTCGGCATTCAATATCTTCTGGAGCAGTATCACGTCTTCGCCCGCAGATCCTACCGAGAGATATCGGACGAATGGCCGCACGTCCGCCGCGAATTTGCCGTTAAAATACGGCATG
>CAYXAG010000007.1:5101-13789 GCA_964462235.1 uncultured Candidatus Saccharibacteria bacterium | reverse complement strand
CATTAATTTTATAATAACTGCCGTCGCTTTCAACCCGTACGCGCAGCGGCTGCATGTGAGTATGCGGGCTGTCCGAATAGCCGGTGCTGCCTCCCAATGCCACTGGATCCCCTGCTTTCAAAGTCTGCCCCTTCTCTGTTAGGAGTCCGGAGCAATGCATAAACGACAGCTCAACATACGCCTTCTTTCCGTCATCAAATTCATATTCACTGCCCGAAAGCAGACAAATAAATATGCCGGAGTTGCCGCCTTGCGCCGGATCCGTCTCCGCGACCGTCACCGTGCAGTCAAACGGACAACTAATCAACTGTCCTTCTTTCAATCTAAAGTCTATGCCGTTATGTCTGGAATAGGCAAGCCCGCGCAGGGCGTATTCGGCATGATACACTCCCCACAATTGAGTTATGTCTTTGGGCTTTACGGGATAATAAAGACTGAATCTCATGGTCCTTGGAAATGATGTACGGCCTTTCTTGATATTCACTATACCGCCAAAATGGAAAATGAAAAAGCCGGCGATTGTGAGACCGAATAAATATGAATGATTATTTTTGATTCGTTCGGTTGACCTTTTGCTGGAGCCTCCTATACTTTACTGTGAAGCCGTTTCAAAACTCTTTTTCGTCGCGAAATTGCAGCACAAAGGGGAGTTTGAAACGGCTTCTGTAAGCAGGCGACGGTTGCCATATCGCTTGACGCATATTTTTGAGATGGATTTTAAAAATAAAATTGTATCACTCGGTCTTTGCTTGCTTATTCTGGGCGTCGGAATTTATTTTGCACAAAGCGCTTTTTTTAATGTTCGGTCCGACGGACAGAATTTTTCCAGAGAACTTGCCGATGTCCTGCATACCGCACTCGGCGCTAAAAAATCAACGGCAGAGACATCCGCTGCCGGAGACGCGAAAAAGGCCTCCGGCGCTTGGGCAAAAAATTGCGTGTTTGAAGCTTCGGAGGTGCTGCGCCGCGGCCCGGTGATTTTGAACGAAATTGCCTGGATGGGCGGCGCCCGGAACCCGAAGAACGAATGGATTGAGCTTAAAAATATTTCTTCGCGTCCTGCGGACATCAGCGGCTGGCGGCTTTTCAATCAAAACGGAAAAATAAATCTTATCGTGAAAAACGGCGCGAAAATCCCTGCGGGCGATTTTTATCTCCTGGAGCGGGGCAGCAATGACTTTTTACCCGGTGCCACAGCAGATCAATTTTTCACCGGCGCCGTTAAAAACAGCGACGAGGGTATACGGCTCTTTGACGCACAGTGCGCTCTGGTAGACGAAGTGTCTGCGAATATCGCCTCCGAAAAGAACTGGCCGGCCGGCGACAGCGCGGCCCAAAAAACCATGGAGCGCGATCCGGAGACGCTTGCCTGGCATACGTCTGCGCTGCCCGGAGGCACGCCGAAAAAAGAAAATTCCGCTTCCCTCAAGCTGCCGGAAGAGCAAAATATCAGGGCAACGACAACTCCGCATTCATCACCTCCTGCGACAGGCACGACCGCCAATCAACCTGTCATCAATCAACCGTCAGCCGCGAATGCGCATCCGATTCTGTGCGCTCAAAATAGTTCCCGGACGCTTTCGCGCGCCGTTCTCATCAACGAAGTTGCGTGGGCCGGAGTGGCAAGCGACAAAACATCACAGGAATGGATTGAGCTCAAAAACAATTCCGGCGCGAAAATTTCCTTGGAAGGATGGCGCCTGCAAAACGCCGACCAGGGAATTAAAATGATTTTCGCCGCGTCGGACTTGATTCCGGCCGGCGGTTTTTATCTCCTGGAACGGGGAGGCACGGATTTTATCGCGGGCGTCAAGGCGGATAAATTTTTTACCGGCGCCGTTAAAAATAGTGACGAATCATTGCGGCTCTTTGACAAAAGCTGCAATGTCATAGATGAGATAGTCGCCGATATCGGCGCAGGGAAAAATTGGCCGGCCGGCGCTGCGGATCCGGAGTACCGCACGGCCGAGCGTTCGTCCGATTTGTCGTGGCGCACCTATAGAGGCTCCGGAACAAACCGATTCTTCGGAACGCCCCGCGCGGAGAATTCTTCGCCGCAGCCTGCGGCATCGCAAGCGTCGCAGAACGCAACGTCTCCGCCGCCCCCGGCGCCAACACATTATTCGCTGCAGGTTCTCAAGTCGGGCATGGCAAGCGGATCCCTCACCAGCGATCCTTCGGGCATTGACTGTGCTGCCTCATGCCTTGAGGACTCAAAGGATTTTCTCTCCGGCGTGTCGGTTACGCTTAGCGCAACGCCGTCTGATGGCGCCCAATTTACCGGCTGGTCGGGTGCCTGTTCCGGAAGCGTAACCTGCACCATTCAAATGGATGGCAGCAAATCGGTAAGGGCCATCTTTGACCACATCGCTTCCATAGCTTCAACGGCTCCCTCCTCGTCGGCAACATCGCAGGACACAGCAACGTCCTCGCCCCCAAGAAGCAACGTCAATCATATTCTGATCAGCCAAGTTCAGACGACGGGCGGAGCCGGACACACGGAAAATGATTTCGTGGAAATGTATAATCAGGCCGCCGACCAGTTTAATTTGAAAGGATACCGGCTGGTGAAACGGACGCAAACCGGCACGAGCGACACACTTATCAAATCCTGGACCGCCGACGCTTTTATTCCCGGCTACGGATTTTATCTGTGGGCCAATTCCGGCTTTGCAAGCATTGCAGTACTGCCCGACAACACGACAACCGCAAGCATCGCCGACAACAACGGCGTCGCACTTCGTTTCGGACCAAACAACACCGGGACGATTATTGACTCTGTGGCCTGGGGCGGTGCCTCCACGACGAATGCGTTTGTGGAAGGTTCGGTATTTGCCACAAATCCCGCAGCAAACCAGAGCATGTTAAGAAAGAGCTGGCAGGGAGCGTGCGTTGCGGCATCATCGGACGCGTCAGGCGGCAACGGCTGCGACACGGACAGTAACGCCTCGGATTTTGAAATGATGGATCATTCTCATCCGCGGAACTCGTTGGTTCGGTAAGACACCGCGTATTCAGTAGCACAAAATAAAAAATTGTCGCCAAAGAAAAAATTGAAATCGTCTTTAGTCTCCTCCGTATTTTCTTTTCAAAGCCGCCAGCTCATCCAAGCTCAAAGCGTTATAGACCGCGAGCCAGTTGGCGACGATTTGGCGCTGGGCGATCGGCAAAGCCACACGACCGGAGCACACCTCCCCCTGTAAATAAATCTCCACAAGATCTTTTTCATGAAAACCGGGCGCGGGTTGGGCCTCTTCGGTCCAAAGATTGGCGATATCATTGGAGCCGGCCAGGGCGAGCGGCACGAGGTGATCCACTTCGTACGCGCCTCTGGGCTGCGGATAGGCCACGCCATATTCGGCATAGACACGCTTTCTCAAGTTTGTTGATACGTTGCGAACGCTTTTGGTATAGCCAGCGACGCAGATCCGCTCCACGGTCGCGTCTGGAAATACGGCGCCGGGAGTGCATGCGCGATCAGGAAGGCCGCCCGCCGCGACGCAGCCAGCCGATTTTGTTCTCGCGTGCGCCTCAAAGAGACGCGAGGATTCGGGAGCCGGCACATCGGTCAGAAGTGTTTCCAGCTCGCGCTTGGCGATTTGATTTGATCTATACCGCGGGTAATACAGAAGTCCAGCGACCATAAACGTGAGGACGAGCGGCGTGATCAAGAGGAAAAAACGGACATTCAAAATTCCGGGAAACCGAGGCGCGCGGGGAACGGACCGCACCTCTTGCGTGGGTTTCTCGCCAAAGAGAGCGTAGAGGAAAATCGCATACACCAAAACGGCGAGCCAAAACGGAAAATTCGGAATGGAAAGAGCGGCAAAAGGGAGGCGGGAGAAAAAACCGACGGCCGCAAGTTCGTAGTGAAGCCCCAGATAGGCGACTTTCCCCGGAATCAAAGCAAGGGTACTTGAAAGGAGCCCTGCACATCCAGTGATGAAACCCGCAATCATAGTCGCCGGAATGAAGGGTAAAACGGCAAGATTGGCGGGGAAAGCCACGAACGACAACGTGCCGATTTTGTAAAGAATGAAGGGGAGAACAAACATATATGCCGAGCACGTGATAGCCACCATGTCGCGGAGCCATTTCCCTGTGATCCAATAAAAATATTTTTCAATTCTTGGCGAGAGAAAAATGACGGCGATAACGGCAAGAAACGAAAGCTGGAAAGAGATGTCAAAAGCGAGGATGAAAGGATTGATGAGGATCATGACGGCACCCGCTGCGAGGAGCGCGCGAGCGGCATCATACGTGCGGCCAGTGATCCGGGCGAGCATCGCCAAGACCGCCATAATGCCGGAGCGGATAGCGCTTTGCGCTCCGCCGGTTACGACGACATAAAGAAACACGGCACAGATACCGGCGGCGGCGGCAAAGTTTATCGGCAGGAATCCAAACATCCACATCACCCATCCGGCAATGAGGGCGACATGATAACCCGAAATGGTAACCACGTGGATCGTGCCGGTATTGACGAATGCTTGGCGCAACGCTTGGCTCAAGGAGGACCGCTCGCCCAGAATGAGCGCTCCCATCACGGCGCTCTCCGGCGCGGGGATTGACGCATCAAGCGCGGCGTCAAACTTTTTCTTGGCGTAAAAGAGCGCGCGTTTTATAAAGGCGCCGCCTTCGCGCGAGACGACGTCAATCTTCGGATTTCGCATCGTGTAAAAAATGCCGTCCTTGCGCAAGTAGTTCACATAATCAAACTCCTTGCCCTGGTCCGTCAAAAAATTTTTCGGCTTCTCCAGTATGCCGATAACACGTATCCGGTCGCCGTATTGGTAATCCTCGCCGGTCTTGGCGGAAACCAGGATCTTCGTCTCATCTTCGCCTTCCTCCGCGCCGACCACAAGCTCCACGCCCGTTTCTCTTTGTGCGGGATTGTCCACAATCGTTCCGGAGAAAGTTGATTTCTCGCCAACTCGCCTCTCAAAAACTTCCGGCGCGGACTTGTCCGCCGCATTGAGGCGCAGAATACCCATAGAACAGGCCAGGGCAAAAACAGAAATAAATATCGCCCAATTTCTTCTGGATACGAGCGAGAAAAAGAAAACCAGAGAAGCAGAGACGAATGCGAGCGCAAACGCCGCATCTGCGCCGATATCAAAAAAAGAGCGCCAGAAGACTCCGGCCCCGAAACCAAAAACAGCCCCATAAAAAAATATATCCTTCATTGTCCCTCACTATATCCGGGAACGTTTGGCGCGTCTGCATCGCCTTTGGATTTACCAGCTCCAAAAACGTAATGCAGTATCAGACCAGCCGCTACTGCAGTACCTATTCCAACAATCCACGGATTAAATAGTATTTTTTTGCGTACCGCGCGACAGCGCGGACGGAGGCGGTCAGTTGTCGGGATTGGTTTGGTAAAAAGTTCGGATTTTGTTCAGAAATGACTGGCAAATCCTCGCCGAATTCAATGCCGAGCGTAGAGCGCGCGAGGCAACCTTTCAATCTTATCCTTGTTGGCTGGCCTCCTCGGTATCGATTACACATGAATCAAGTACCTAAGGGCTTCTTTGGGGGTCGTTCCCCTTCTCCTATTGAGGGGTCTCGGTAGGGTCTATTTTAGCAAAATGCGAGCTTCGAAACAATTTCCTGTGTGTCTCATTTTTAAGCTAAATGAGACAAATGAGACAGTACTTAAGGGTATGTCTCATCAGTGTCTCATTTCCTCTTCATCGAACGTCGATATAGATCTCGAGCTTCTTGAAAAAGCTTTGGTTTCTTTGCGACTTGGGTCAGCAACCAACGAATAAACTCTTTGCTGTAGCGAGGCGACACGTCGGAGTACGGCTTATGCACAAAATCAGGGTGGCTTTTTTCGTCTATGCCGTATTGCCGTTTAATGCAGATGAGATCGTGATTGGAAAGTTTTTTCTTCAATTCTTTACTAATTTCTGCAACCAATTCTTTTGACCTGTATGGCCAAATCTCTGCTGCATTCTCAGGCCGGAATGTCTGCGCATTCTTATCCGTAACGATACGACCGGGCACTTTTGCCGTAGTAGATTTGCTAAATTGGTTTACAACGACCTCATCGCCTGGCGCGATGCTTGCAATTTTTCTGACTCCTTGAAGCCAGCTTTTTCTCAAACGATTAACCTCTCGACTAATTACTGCTCTGAGATCGTTCGTTGTACCGAGATCACTTTTCGCCCCATGGCGAAAGTATACAGATCCTTTTACAAAAGCTGATTTTTGCTTACCCCCCTCTATTAAGTCTGCCCCGGCTCTTGTGAAAACCAATGGCGCAGACGAAGGATTAATAAATAAAGCAGCAAAATGTTTTTTTCGCCTGATAATTTCAGCAATTTCGAAATCTGCAAAATTTTCTCCGGTATATGCAGATATTTTATCTGCGATGACCGCGGGATCGACGCGCAATACTATATTTTTGTCGAAAGTCGCTGCCGTCCCATCGTCTCTTACGCCAAATACTATAACTCCGCCTCCAGAATTCGCGAAGGCAACAATATCTTTTATAATTCTTGCCCACTCTTGAGAGGAAGACGGGTCAAAACTTTCTTTGAAATCGATATGCCGATTTTCTCTTTTTGCTGATTTGGCGAGTAATTTAAGATGTTCCATATCATACGTTTCCAAATATTTCCTCAAACTTCTTGCGCGTTTGAGGACCCACCCTGCCGTATTCCGGATCATTGGGTGAAGTAATACGGTGCTTGATCTGAATTTTTTTGACTGCGGCTTAGGTTAAGTCGTCGAAATATTCAGTTTCATTTCCTCCCCGAAATTAATTTGATAATATTCTCCTTTTTATACCTCCGATCACCTCGTGTGCCGAAACGAATCGCCTTAAGAATGCCTTGGTTATCCCAATTTCTTAAAGTGTTTGGGTGGCAATTTAAAATGTCGCACGCCTGACGAAGAGTAAGGATGTTTGGCAATTTGTCGAGTTTTAGGGGTTGCCTCTTCATAAAATACGAATTAACATTAGTTTACAATACCAAAACAGAGAAGTAAAGGCTCGAAATTTGAAGACTACCAGGGTATAATAGAAAAAATGACCAATTTTATACCAACAACGGGTTTCGTAGACATTGGAGAATTATTTGTCTGTAACTGCAACATCCCGCTCGCAAAACGAACGGGCTTGCACGAATATGAACTAATCAAATTCCATAACGGCCAGCGGGTTACTATTAATACACAATTCGAGGGAGGAATGACGAGAATAAAGTGTAAAAAATGCGGCCGTGGCTTCGTTTATATTCAAGTTAAAGAATCAATTGGGCTTGTGGATAAAGTAGTGGTTGCCAGCAAACCGAATGGTGATACACTAAAAGAGTAGATTGAAAACTTAATCGAGCATCGTCTGGAACGCCCAGACATTCATCTGTACAAACGTACGGGTGCGTGTCTGGGCGTTTTTTTGTTTATCAAACGCCCGACAAAGGTCGAAAACATTATTAACTAACTCAAAAATCTATGAACAAACTAAAAACAAAACAACTTAATACAAAATTGAATATCGTCTACGTTCCGATCAAAGATCTCAAGCCTTCGGAATATAACCCGCGGAAAATCACTAAAGAATCGCTTGAACAACTGAAGGAAAGCATCAAGCGATTCCAAATGGTTGATCCAATAATCGTAAACTCTGCGCCGAATCGAAAAAATATCGTAATCGGCGGGCATATGCGTGTACGCGGAGCGAAAGAACTTGGCTTCAAAGAGGTACCTGTTGTTTACGTAAACATCCCCGATGTTAAGCGGGAGCAGGAGTTAAACATCCGGCTTAATAAAAATACTGGGGATTGGGACTTTGAACTACTTGCCAATTTCAACGAAGAGTTCCTAGATAATATCGGATTCTCTAGTGAGGAGCTGGATGAAGTGTTTGGAATCGATGAAAACCCCGAGGTATTTGATCTCCAAAAAGAACTCGCCAAACTTGATATTAAAAAAGTAAACATTAAGAAAGGAGATGTTTACCGATTGGGAGATCACAAAGTTATGTGTGGTGATTCAACGATTGAGAAGAACATCGTCAAGCTCGTGGGTGGTGAGAAAGCAGACATGTGCTTGACCGATCCTCCATATATTCTTTCGTACCTCACGGGTAAGAAACGACATGGAAAAGCAACAGAAGGATTCGGCTTAAAACGCGACCGCCGTTACTTGGAAACGGAATCGCTGCCAGATAATTTCACCGAACTTTGGATGGCGAATATTGCGAAAATCCAGAAGCCAGATTTTTCGATAATCGTCTTCGAGAATCCTAAAAATCTTCGCACGATATGGAATGAACTTGAGAAGCACTGGAAGTATCGGAATACCATCACTTGGCATGTTCCCAACAGAGTGCAAGGCTTCAGCTCCAAATACAAGTTCTTCAATAAGGCAGATATTGCTCTCGTAGGAACAAAAGGCAATGTATCCCTTAACCTCAAACCGGAAACGGAAGAATTGTTTCAGAACGAATATGAAAATGCGCTCTACGCAACCTCCGGCAAACCGCATTGGGAAGGTTATGAAAAAGGTAAAAAGATCTGCCCTACAGATTTCATTGAACATATTGCGGCAGATGAAAAATCCAGCGGTCAGGGCATAATATTCGGCACGAAGCCGCTTGAGCTCCTTATCCCATACATCAAGGTTCTCACGAAACGAGAAGATTTGATTATCGAACCTTTCGGTGGAAGCGGGTCGACT
>CAYXAG010000007.1:0-5091 GCA_964462235.1 uncultured Candidatus Saccharibacteria bacterium | reverse complement strand
GCTCATTGCCGCTGAAAAGATGAACAGACGCTGCTATCTCATGGAGAAATCTCCCGTGTATACGGCAGTCATCCTTAAACGCTGGGAGAAACTCATTGGGAAGAAGGCGCAAAAACTAACATGAACAATGAGAAAAAGAGAAAAACCGTAAGCACCAAGCAAATAAAGAATAAAGAGCTGATACTTGTACAGCTTCGTAAAATGCCAATTCTGCAAATTGCTTGTGAACGCGCCGGAATCGCCCGAAGCACCTACTATCGCTGGCGCGAGGAAGATGAGGAGTTTAGAAAACCTGCCGACGAGGCAATTGCCGAAGGAGAAGCGCTGATTACCGACATGACTGAGTCGCAGCTCATCTCGCTCATCAGAGACAAGCATTTCCCAGCAGTACAACTATGGCTTAGACAGCACCATCCCAAATACACCAGCAAGGTCGAGCTATCGGGACGATTAACTATCGAGGACGAACCGCTGACACTCGAGCAAGAAGCACTGATTAAACAAGCGCTGGAGCTTGCAGGTATCGGCGAAGAAGACCATGAACAACCTTCCTAAGGAAATACCGCCTGAGCTCTTGAAACGGATCCTTGAAGATCGAAGGCTGATGGTTGAGCTTGCCCGGAGAAGTTTCTTCCATTTCTTCTATATCTTCTTTGGGCCGTACATCCAGCATCGAATGGCGCCATTCCATCAAGAGATATTCAAGTATGCGCAGAATGAATCGGTAAAGCGATTTCTTCTCATCTCTTTCCGGGGTTCAGCAAAATCTACCATTTGCAGTACTGCATATCCGCTTTGGGCGATCACCGGAAGCCTTAAAAAGAAGCACGTGGTTATCGCAAGCCATACACAGCAACGCGCCTATGATCATTCGGCCAATATTGCCCGGGAGGTGGAGCAAAACGAGCTCTTGCGAAAATACCTTGGCCCCTTTGAGGAACAGCAGGGACGCTGGAGCACTCCGGTACGTGTGATTCCCCGATACGATGCCAGAATCTCTTTTGTATCGGTCGAGGAAGGAATTCGCGGTCTTCGAGAAGGACCAAGCCGGCCTGATCTAATAATCGTTGATGATATAGAGGATCAGGGTTCGACAAAAACCAAAGAAGGTCGCGACAAGACATTTCAATGGCTGACTGGAGAATTGATTCCGGCCGGAGACATTCACACAAAAGTGGTGTTTATCGGCAACTTCTTGCACGAAGATTCTGCGCTGATGCGAATTATGAAGCTCATGCAGGAAGGCAAGATGGACGGCGAGTTCTTAAAAGTTCCAATAGTGGATGATGAAGGAAAAATTACCTGGCCCGGCAAATTCTCTTCAGAAGAAGCATTGGAGACCTTTAGACGAAGCATCGGCAACGAGCAGATGTGGCAGCTTGAGTACATGCTCAAATATATTCCTGACACCGATCAGCTTATTAAACTTGAGGACATTCATCACTACAGTATGAAGCCAAAAAGTAATTACTATATGGATAGCGGAGAAGCAATTGGGGTTATGCCGGGCATAAAAGGTACTGGAGTAGATCTTGCAATCAGTAAAAAAGATTCAGCCGATTATACTGCCATGGTTTCAGGACAAGTGATGTTCACTAACGAAATTCCGAAACTTTATATTGACCCTCATCCTTTCAAGGGGCGAATTGATTTTCATGAGACACTCGAGCGCGCAAAAGCGATTTTAAAATCGTGCGGAGGATTTGGCCAATTCTTTGTTGAAAATGTCGCTTATCAGCAGGCGGCCGTGCAAGAATTCGAGCGTAGCGGACTTCCTGTGCACCCGATGCATGCGATGCAGGATAAACGGGCAAGGCTGAGTGTGGCTGCTATGTATATCAAAAACGGGACAGTTCTTTTCCCAGAAGAAGGATGCGAAGAACTGATCCAGCAGCTTATTTATTTCGGGCAAGAGGCACACGACGACCTTGTTGACGCCCTGGTTTATCTAATTCTTGGCACGGTAAATAACTGCGCAATGGAACTACCAAAAGTAGTGGCTCTGCTGGATAGGTGGTGATCTTGAGTTATTTCCACCATGAATGAGTTTGCGTGCTGAGTTCAAAAATCTTAATTTCTGGATCGGCGTAGTACTTGGCAAGATATTTTTCGGTCATTCGCCAATCGTAGCCACCGTTACTATTCGGAAAAAGTTTCCGCAGCTTTTGCATTGAAAGAATAAAAACGACAATTCTGTCTTTTATGTCCGCGGCAATTGCAAAGTATGTTTTGCATTTGAACACATCACATGCCGCGATAGCTTTTTGAACATCATCGGCGCGGATGCTGATAGACGTTGTTTCGGTTCCCGGATTTCTACTCCTGCTCTTTACGGAGATGCCCATGAGTTCATCGGTGTGAGGATTGCGCGCGATAAGGTCAATGCCGGTGTGGTCCACCCGTGCGCACTCAAAGCCGTGTTTGGAGAGCCAATATAAAACAAGGTGTTCTGCGAAGTCGCCTGTAATTTTTGAGTGCCGAGAACTTTTATTTATTTGCGCCATAATTTTTATATGGCGGCAGTTTTGTGTAGAAACACAGAACCCGCCGCCAGCCGAGAGCTTGCGCCCTCCCTATAGGTTTCCCCATAGGACCACGTGCATGGAGCTGAACGACGGGTTCAGTATGCACGTGGATTTGATGCCATGCCCGCAAAGAAAATTTACGAGTTTAGGCAAATTAAGTTGTTAAGCAGATGATACCAATAATTTCGACCCAAGTCCATCCATTCCTTAGCTTAATTAAGGGCTTTTGCGAAACCGGGGTTGTCTACAGGTTACCAACTAGGGGGCCTGGACTCCCAGGACCAGTTGCGTCATCCATTGTCTTGGTCGAGATATTAAGGATATAAAGGATTTTCAAGAGATATGACGCAACAAACAGCAATCCCGTCGGGTGCTACGGGAATAAGCGCGGGTACGCCCGCGCAAGCACCTCCTCTCTCATACGTCATCTATGCTCGCAAGTCGACCGAGCAAGACGAAAGGCAAACACTCTCCATTGATTCGCAAATCAAGGAAATGCTCCAGATCGCGGAACGCGACCGCCTTCATGTCGCGGATATCCGGAAAGAAGCGCATTCGGCGAAAGCATCCGGCGAGCGCGAAGTATTCAATAGTATAATCGCGGATATCAAGGGCGGAAAATTCAACGGGATTCTCGCTTGGGCACCAGACCGTCTGTCGCGAAATGCCGGGGATCTCGGGGCATTGGTAGATCTGATGGACCAAAAAGTTCTCATCGAGGTGAGGACATACGGCCAAAGGTTCACCAATTCGCCAAATGAGAAATTTCTCCTGATGATTCTTGGGGCGCAGGGAAAACTGGAAAACGATCAGAAGGGGCTGAACGTAAAACGCGGACAGCGGGCGCGATGCGAGATGGGCTTATGGCCGGCACCGGCACCTACCGGATACCTCAACGACAAAAACCGGGACAAAAAGTGCCACATTATCGTTGACCCTAAGCGAGCTCCGGTTATAAAGGCTATGTTTGAGAAGGTAGGAAATGAGAGATGGAGCGGCAAAAAAGTATACCAGTGGCTGCGGAACGAAGTGAAATTTACCTCGGTGAACGAAAAACCGCTTACCCTAAGCAACGTGTACATGGCGCTCAAGAACACGCTCTACTACGGAGTGTTCGAATACCCCAAAGGGGGCGGCAACTGGTATACAGGAATTCACCAGCCCATCATTACCAAAGAACTTTACGAAAAAGTGCAAACACAGCTGCGAAGAAGCGAGATAGAGAATCCTTGGGGAACCAAAGAATTCGCTTTCACGAAGCTCATTGCCTGTGGATACTGCGGGGCGGCCATAACAGCAGATGAAAAGCTTAAGAAACTCAAAAACGGCGGAGTCAACCGACACATATACTACGGCTGCAGCAAACGATGGGCCAAGGATTGCCAATGTGGGTTTATAAAAGAGAGTGAATTAGTTGAACAGCTTATGAGTGTGATGGATACGGTAAAACTTGACCGGACTGGAATCCGGGAAAAACTAGAGAGCGAGATCAACCGATACAACAAATTCAGATCTGGAGTCCTCGGGATTAAAGAAAAAGATGGCGAGCAGTCTAAAGACGTGGACATTCGGAACTATGCCAAATACATTCTCAAAGAAGGAGCGATATTCGAGAAGCGGGAACTGTTATCATGTCTGAGAAGCAAGTTGATACTCAGGAACAAGAAATTACATCTGGAGGCGTGAAAATAATTAGAGCCCTTAGTTCTCCAAAGAACTCTATGCAACTGGCAGCTATTTTAATAAATCATCCTTTGAAACAAATTTTTAATGAAACGGACCGCTTCGTAGATACCAAAGACTAGCATGGCGACTGTTCCAAGAATAATGGTGAGAGAGACTTGACCACTTCTTTTTAGAATAGCAAGGGCAGTCTCAAGGGTCTTTTGCGCTCCGATGCGAAAATTTTCGTAATACACGGTGCGTATATTTCTTGGGGGCTTATTGAGTCCTTCGTTAAAATCCCGCAGACCATTGTTGCGGGCTAACTCATTATGATCATGGTTTCTATAATTTTCTAAGAAGATAGTCGGCGCCGGTTTCCTCATATCCCCGATCGATGAGGCAGCGGAAATCTTGCTGAGGCGTTCTGGTTTTCGCTTGCGTTCCTCCTCGCTTAGTTTAAATCGTAGAGGCGGCTTTTCTTTTTCCCTCCGCAAAAAAGCGGGCGTATCCATATCGCCGAGATCATCTTTCGATTCGTCATCGTCATTTTGTTTTTCTTCGTGTTTTATTCCCTGGGTCTTTGATGATCCCGCAATAACATTAGGACTCGGATTCGTAAATCCGGCGGCTATCACTGTAATTTTGATTGCCCCCTTGGAAACGCTTTCATCATGAATCGCGCCAAAGATAATTTTTGCGTCTGGATCTGCGGAAGCAGTAATAATCTTTGCCGCTTCATTAATTTCCGAAAGAGTCATATCGTCTCCGCCCGCTACCGCAAAAAGAACTCCCTTGGCGCCATCAATTGAAATATCGAGCAATGGAGAGCTGATGGCATTCCTCGCGGCCTCAACCGCGCGCTCGTCTCCTTGAGCCGATCCTATGCCCATGATGGCGGGAC
>CAYXAG010000006.1:0-18273 GCA_964462235.1 uncultured Candidatus Saccharibacteria bacterium | reverse complement strand
TGGGGCCTACTTACTGGCGCTTGATTCAAAGATCGCGGTGGAAAGCACTGCCGGAACGCGGATCCTTGAGGTATTTAAGGCTGGCAAGGAATTCCTGGGCGGCAGAGCGGCAGAAAGAAAATGTGAGACCTACAATGACCCGGATCCCTACGCGGAGGTCCAAAATCATACTACATGCCACACCGAGTACAACACCAAAACACCCGGCGGCCTGATCGCCGACACCCTCTCCAAAGCCGTGGGCAGCGGCATTGACTTTGCCGTGGTTGCCGACGAGATCCAGGAAGCGATCGCGACCGTCGTAAACTCTCTCATCAACAAGATGATCAGCGAAACCTACACAGCCATCAACTCCAGCAACGGAGAAGACACCAGCGGACGCGGCATCTATGACCCCGGGGCCTCCAGGCTGCCTTTTGGGGCAGACCAATTGCAGGACAGCAGGTTCTTCAAGCAAGTTCCCAACTTCATTTTCACGGCTGATGTGGCAGTAGCCACCATCAATCAGATTGCCGCCTCAACCCAGCAAAATCTTTTCTCCCTGCGAGAGCAAATCAACAATACAAACGCCCAAATCCAGTCCCTCCAGGCCCAAGATCCCACTTCGTCAGACCCCGTGATACAAGCGCAAATCCGCGCTCTCCAGGCAAATCTGGTAACCCTGCGAAGCAGCCAGGCGGATCTTGCCACAAGACTCTCCACCCAGCTCGGGCAACAAGCCGCTATTCTTGCCAGCGAAGGCGAGCTTGCCGCGATCCACCGCACCCTGGTGACCGACACCACGGCTGATGAGATTGCGCGCACCGCGGACCAGTTGGAGCCTGCGATCAATCGGCTCCAGCAGGCAGCCAACCAGATCCCTGGCGTGCCCCAACCCATTGTCGCAACCGGCAATGTCAAACAAGACACCTTGGCCCAGCTTGCCAACGCCAAATCCAATGTGCAGGATGAGAAAAACCTGTATCAGGCCATCCTTGCCGAGATGGATCAGCGCATTGCAACCTCCACCACCTCCACCGCCACCAAAAACACCCTCATCGCGCGCCGCCCGGATGTTACAAGCCAGGCAAGCCGGCTCTCGGATGCTCTCGCTTCCCTCCAGCGCATAAGCGACACTCTAACAGCGGCCACGGATGATGCCGTGATCAAGTCGCTGCGCAAAAACGCCATTGCCCAGATCGTCGTCGCAGACGGCGAGCTGAAAAGCGCCAACACGCTCATGACGAGCATAGAGCCGATCTTACGAGAACCATGACCTTCTTCCGCCGCAAAAAAATACTGTCCTCTATTGGCATTAGCTTCTTCATCGCGGCAGTTTTCTATCTGTATGCCAATATAAGCTTAGCAGCAAACTCACCGACCGCTTCGACATTCGGAAATGCAGCTGCATCTGGCCTGGCCAGAGGGATAGACTTTGCCGGAGTTGTTCTTATCGTTCATGCTATACTTGCGATTTTATATTCCGTTCTTACTGCAGGATTGGGGATAGTTGGATTTCTACTGGATAATGCCTTCAGTTGGAATCTCCTCTCAAATCCATCCCGGATATTAGTGATACAACAGGGATGGGGGATTATGCGGGATTTGACGAATGGTTTATTTCTTTTTGTGATCCTTTGGATCGCACTCACCTATATTCTAAACATAGAAAATCTCGGCGGCAAAAGACTGTTGGTCCGAGTCATCGTTGTAGCTCTTCTCGTTAATTTCAGTCTCACCATGGTATCTGCGATGTTTGGTTTTACTAACGAACTCGCAAAACCGTTTTATACCGCCATGAAGCTCAACTTAAATAATCCAAGCAGCAGTCTATCGGCCATACTGATAAGCAATTCCCATATATACGAAGTCGCGGATAATTCCGCAACGCAGGGGGCTCTTGATCAGTTCAAAAAAACCGTAGTAGAAACGAGTGCAATTGACACGGGAAACAGTGACAGACTCGCTTGGCTCTCGAATGCGGTTGGGGTGCCCCAGAGTGCTCACGCACAATGGCTTGAGATAGCAAAATACTTCGGAGTGCAGATACTGGGACAACTTGCTGGAAACCTCTTGGGGGCATTAGTAGCAGGCAGCATAGCCGCAGCAAGCTGGCAAAGTATTCTTAATCTCGCTATAGCCAACGTATTTTTTATTTTAATGATAGTGGCTATGTTCACCGCTTTTCTTGTGCTGGCGCTACGACTTGTCGCGATGGTCTTCGTGAGTATCTTTGCCCCAGTCGCTTTTGCCAGTCAAGTAATCCCAAAATATGGGGAGCGTTTTTGGCATGGATGGCTAGGTTATCTATTTAACTGGGCTTTTGTTGCGCCGGTATTCTATTTCCTGATCTATATTTCTCTTCTTTTCCTTCAAGGGCTCACGATCATTGGGCCTGTGGCGTCAAGAGATATTCCGTTCACTGGTAACGTAATCAAAATGTTAAATTTTGTCCTATTCTTGGTACTATTTTTCACGGCGCTCCGGATTACCAAAAAAATGGGTGGGGCCGTTGCCGAGACAGCCCTCAATGTGAGTAAAAAAGTCGCGGGGATCGGACTTGGACTCACGACCGGAGGCCTTGCGCTCGGAGCAAGCTCCATTGCAAGACGATATGCCCCCGCGTTGAAGAAGGCACTCAACATACCGGTACTTCGTCAAACCATGATAGCACGCAGAGCTGGCGCATATCTGGAGCGGCAGAAAGAGCGCGTGGCTCCGCACGAAAGAGAACTGGGAGAATTCAGCAATGACTATCTGGTGCAGGAGTTTGATCGAAGCATCCGCGCCGAGCGCAAAGTCGCTATCGCAAACCTTCTGGCGAAACGAGGAAAGTTCGCCGAACTTGGCGACAGACAGGAAAAAGCATTGGATTTGGCCGGACAATTCGGACCGCAGACTGTTGAGAACCTCTTGAAAGCGCGCCCAGACCTTGCCAATGCCAACCGCGTGTCTGCGGCCGATGTAGATAAACAGCTGACCAGGATGGGCTTTGTGACGCCTCAAGAAAAAGCAGGCGCGGGTCAAGATATTAAAGACAAGGCGGCGCGGCGGGCGATATTAAGCAAGATAAAGACAAGCGAGGCCGCGGACATATCGGATGATGTATTTGAGAAGCCGGAAATGGTAAAAGAGATGTGGGAAGTGTTCAGCCCGGCTCATATCGCAAAGATTGCCAGCGACAAACCGGCAATGCTGGCGGAAATGAAAAGAGCCTTGGAAACGAGACCGGATATTGAGATCACTCCAGAAATGTATAGGTATCTTGGCACTACCACGGCTCAAGCCCTTGGTTTAAGTTTGCCGACAAGCATAAAGAGACCTCTATCCACCGTGCAAGGAGAGGTGCGAGAAGAGGAACAAAGCCTGCGGGCGAAAAGACAGGAGATAGACGCATTGAGCGAAGAAGCAGATATGTTCAGAACTCGAGGCCAGGCCGACGAAGCGGATAGACGGGTCGCTGACGCAAAAAAGATTTTGGAAGTTGACATACCGAAGATAGACCTAAGCATACAAAGATTGAACCAGGAAGTCGCAGAAATAGAACGTCAGAGGTCAACGGTCAGAGGAGCAACCGCCGGGCCTGCTCCGACACGCGGCCCCGGACCAGGCCCCGCAGCCGCACCTCCGCCACCCGGCGCAGGGACCGTTGCCGACCCTCTCGGTCCTCGCGATTCAATAACAGCGGCTCAAATTCCCGACAGCTGGGTTGATGATGCATGGAGAAACCTCCAGGGAGGAGGGGGCACGACATCACAGAAAATAATTTTTGAGTCCCGGGGGTCCGAGAGTGAAAAACGGCGGGAACTGCGCGAAGAGCTCGCTCGGGGATACAAGACGGGCAGATATTAGAAATCGCCGATCAAATACTTATTATTATGCGCCATACCTACGCGAAACAAGAATTAGATGAACGGTATAAAAAATTGCCGAAAGCGTTGAAAGACGCTATGTTCAGCCCGGAGATCGCCGAGAAGATTTTTGATATCGGGAAGAGAAACGGGCTCAATATAGAAAAAACCGGATTCATCGCCGAGGAAACCGGGTTTATTATCCTGGGCCTTACCCAGCCGCGCGAATTTGTCGGCATCCTCGCAGATCGCCTCGGCACAGACAGAGACGCGGCGTATAAAATAGCATCGGAAATCAGCCACCAGGTCCTGTTCCCGCTGCGAGAAACCCTGAAGCAGACGCACGACATTCAGATAGGGGAGCAGGAGCTCCAAAAAGAGGCCTTGGCGCCAAAAGCTTCATCGGTAACTCCGCCTACAGCACCCTTACCCGCGCCTATATCAGCGCCGCAGGCGCGGGCGCCGACTCCACCAATCCCCATCCCCGCGCCTCTAACTCCGACCCCTCCCACGCGCACTCCACCGCCGCCAGCTCCAAAACCCCCTCCAATTCCACAAGCAATACCACGAGAAATCCCCAAGCCATCCCCATCTCTTCCCCAGGAAAAACCGCTGCCCAGAAACACCATTGATTTGAGACTTTCTATTCCGGAACTTCCGGCTCCGGAAAAACCATCTATGCCGTCAAGTCCCGCATCTCCCATCCCGCAGCCAATGCCGCCAAAACCCGTAGCGCCCGCTCCCCTTGTGGTCCCGCCAAAACCCCAGCCCGCATTTACGCCGCAGCCGACATTCGCGCAAAATCCCAAAATCCCGCCGATTGACCTGCGCAATGTCCCCAAGCCGTTTGTGCCCCCGGCCCCGGAGACACCCAAGCCGCAACAGCCGCCTCTGTCCCCAGAGATCAAAACCACAGAGGAGGCGATGACGCGACCCCCGATGCCGGAGCCCCCGGAGATCAAAACAGAGCCGGAAACATTGAAGCCCGCGCCGGAGAAAAAAACCCTGAATCCTGGTTTTGACCCGTATCGGGAACCCATAGAGTAAAAATAAGGAATTACGAATGAGGAATTATGGAACACACGAAAAATGGCAACCGCCTGAAAATCCAATTCTTTTCTGACCTTGATGCTTGGAAAGAAGGACACGATCTGGCACTCGCAGTTTACGGCACTACAAAAAGTTTCCTGATCAAAAAATCAAAGGCCATAATTCATAATTCCTGATTCCTCATTCCTTCGTATGAAGCAATTCCAGGTTCCACAGTTCATCACCGTAGAAGATAAAGTGATCGGCCCGCTCACGATCAAACAGTTTTTGTATGTGGCGGCGGGCGCTGTCATCATCGGGATCGCCTATAAATTCCTGCTCTCGTTTCTCTTTATACCCGTGGCGGTCGTGGTCGGAGCGCTGACAGGGGGACTGGCGTTTCTCAAAGTAAACGAGCAGCCGTTCCCCGTGGTCGTCAAAAACGCCCTCCTCTATTTTTCCAAGCCCCACATTTATACATGGCAGCAGGAGACGCCGCGCAAAAAGGCCCTTGCCGCTCCGGCTAAAAAACCCGAAAGTCAAATCAAGAGCGTGCCCAAGCTCTCCGAATCAAAACTGTCGGACCTTGCATGGAGTTTGGACATCACCGAGAGGTTAAAAGAATAAAGCTAAAAATCAGCTTTTCGCGTGTCCCATAATTCCTCATTCGTAATTCCTTATTCTTACTCTCATGCCCGCATCCGCGCCCGCGCAACAATTTTTGGATATTGACTCCATCAAGGAAGACATCGTCATCCTCAAAGACAGCAGCATCCGCGTGATTCTGATGTGCTCGTCTTTTAACTTTGCGCTCAAGTCAAGCGACGAGCAGGATGCGGTCATCTTCCAGTATCAGAATTTTCTCAATGCGCTGGATTTCCCGATCCAATTCGTCATCCATTCCCGGCGGCTCAATGTTGAGCCGTACCTGGAGTCCTTGGCGGAGCGGCAAAAAGAAGAGGATAATGAGCTGATGAAAATCCAGATCGGCGAGTATCTGGAATTCATCAAGACATTCGTCAACGCCACCAACATCATGTCCAAGACCTTTTATGCGGTGGTCCCCTTTACCCCGGCCATCGTGGAGCGCGAGGGCTTCCTCAACCGTACGCTGACCCGCCTGGGCATCTCCAAGAAAAGATCTGCCTCGGATGTAACGGTATTTGAAGAGCGTAAAACCCAGCTGTGGCAGCGCGCGGAGACCGTCGTGGAGGGTCTGCAGCGCTTCGGCATCCGCTCCGCCCCACTCAACACCGAGGAGCTGATAGAACTTTTCTACGGGCTCTACAACCCGACGGAATTTGAAAAAGCGGTGCTGCCGGTTGAAGATCGGGCGGGAATATAAATAAATCTTATGGCGCTATTCGGCTCAAAATCCAAAAAAATAGAAGATGAAATCCTGGCGGTTTTCCCGGCCGAGATCTCCCGCACCGGGGAACTGCAACTCAAAGACATTCTGACGCCCTCGGCCCTGGAGGTTCGGCCCACGTTCGTGCGCCTCGGAGCCAAGCTTGCGCGCACGACCTTCGTCTTCTCCTATCCCCGGTATCTGCACACCAACTGGTTCAGCCCGGTGATCAATATGGACAAAATTTTTGATATCGCCATGTACATCCATCCGGTGGATACGGCCGGGATTCTGCGTACGCTGCGGCGCAAAGTAGCACAGGTGCAGTCGCAAATTTTCGTGCGCGAAGAAAAGGGGCTGGTGCGCGATCCGGTCCTGGACACCGCCTACCGTAACCTGGAGGAGCTGCGCGACAAATTGCAGCAAGCCCAGGAGCGCTTATTTAACTTCGGCCTCTACATCACCATCTACGGCCTCTCGGAGGAGGAGCTCAATAAAACCGAAACCGAAATCAAATCACTGCTGGAGGCGCGTCTTGCCTACACCAAGCCCGCGCTCTTTCAGCAAGACACGGCGTTCCAGACCATCCTGCCCTTAAATAACGACCGGCTGGCGATCAACACCTATCTCAATTCATCTCCCATTTCCTCCACGTTCCCATTCATATCCTTTGATCTCACTTCCAACAAGGGAATTCTCTACGGCATCAACCGCCACAACAACAGCTTGATCCTTTTTGACCGCTTTTCGCTGCCCAATGCCAATTCCGTGATCTTCGGCACCAGCGGCGGCGGGAAATCCTACGTAACGAAACTGGAAGTCCTGCGCTCGCTCATGTGGGGGATTGACATCATCATTATTGATCCGGAACGCGAGTACGAATACCTGGCCCAGACCGTCGGCGGCTCCTATATCAATATCTCCCTCACCTCAAAAAATCATATCAATCCTTTTGACTTGCCGATCCCGCGCGAAGACGAGTCGGCCTCCGATGTCCTGCGCTCCAACATCATCAACATGGTCGGGCTCTTCCGCCTGATGCTGGGAGGCATCTCGGTGGAAGAGGACGCGATCCTGGATCAAGCCATCACCGAGACCTACGCTTCGCGCGACATCACGCCGGAATCCGACTTTTCTCGCATCACGCCGCCCACACTCTCCGACTTGGAACTCGTGCTTGCTTCAACCGCCGGAGGCGAAAACCTCGCCATGCGGCTGCGCAAATACACGACCGGCACCTGGGCCGGGTTCATCAACCAGCCGACCAATATAGAGATGACCAATCGCCTGGTCGTCTTCTCGGTCCGCGACATGGAAGACGAGCTGCGACCCATCGGCATCTTTTTGGTGCTCCGCTACATCTGGAACGTGGTGCGCACCACCTTGAAAAAACGGCTTCTGGTCGTGGATGAGGCCTGGTGGCTGATGAAAAATCCCGACGGCGCCTCGTTCCTATTCGGCATTGCCAAGCGCTCGCGCAAATACTTTCTGGCGCTCTCCACCATCACGCAAGACGTGGGGGATTTTCTCAATTCTCCCTACGGCAAACCCATCATCACCAACTCGTCCCTGCAGATCCTGCTGAAGCAATCTGCGGCGACCATCGCCATTGTTACCGAGACCTTCAACCTGACCGAGGAGGAAAAATTCCTGCTTCTGGAATCCGAACGCGGGGAGGGGATTTTCTTTGCGGGCCTGAAACACGCCGCGATCAAAATCGTTGCCTCATACACCGAAGACCAAATCATCACCTCTGATCCGGCCCAACTCCTGCTCATCAAAAAAGCGAAAGAGGAATATGCCCAGGAAACTGACAAAAAAGAGCAAAATAAGATACAATGACGACATGAAGCGCATACGCTGTAAAACTTTCGTCTTGGGTATGCTTCTCTTTGCGGCAGCCGCGCACGCCCAAGTAGCGCCTCCCCCTCTTTCCTTGAGCGCGTCTCCGTCCTCCCCCGGGCCGGGAGAACAAATATTCATCCAAGCAGCTACCCCGTCATTTGAAAAAGACTCGGTCTTTTTTGACTGGACCGTGGAGGGTCGTGCGCGCCCGGATCTCTCCGGCCTGGGCAAAAACACGATCACGCTCACGGCAGGCAATCTGGGCTCCACTATAAGCGTCTCGGTGGACATCACCCGCTCCAGCTCCGGAGAAACCGGCAAGGCCTCACTCCGGATCACTGTCGCGGATTTATCGCTCCTCTGGACAGCCGAAACTATTATCCCGCCCTGGTACCGCGGCAAAGCCCTTGCCACGCCCGGATCTGTGGTGGATATCATCGCATCCCCTGAATTCGTCATTGACGGGGCCCAGGTGGCACCGGAGAATCTTATCTATCACTGGACCATGGACGATCAGACCGACGCTTTGGTGGGCGTGGGCAAGCAAATTTTTCCCATAAAAACATCCGACATACCGCAAACCTCCCATCAGATTCAGGTGGTCGTGGAAGATCCTGATCAGCGCATCCGCAAGCAGGGACAAATTTTCATCCTGTCCGGATCTCCACACATAACCATCTATCCCTACACTCCCTTGGGCGGCGTGGAGCCGCGGACCAATACGTCCTTTGCGCCTCCGAGCCGAAAAGGAGGGCTCCTGGACGTCATTGCCGAAGCGTTTTTCTTCCCGGTGGCGACCAAACATGATCTTTCTTTTTCATGGACTGTCTTTGGAGCTCCTGTGGCTGGCGCTGTCGCAGACCCCGGCCTTCTGACCATAGACCCCTCCACCCTTCCGCAGGCGCAGGGGCCAGTGTCCATATCCGTGAGCGCGCAATACACAAAATCCTTGATCCCGCTTTCCGCGTCCCAGCAACTTAATCTTTCGCTGCCATGAGATACTTCACGCGCTTTATTTATATTATACTTGCTCTCGGGCCTGCTTTAGGCGCCAAGATCGCTCATGCGGAAACGCCTCCTCCTGCTCCGGTCCCGGGCCTGGAATTTCTCCGCCTCCCTGCTAATCCAACAATTGGACAAATTTTAACATCGCTCTACGAGCGGGGTGTAATTCTTATTGTGATCGCCTCCTTCATTATGCTTACGCTCGGCGGGGTGCAATATATGATGGCTGGCGATAAAGATCCCACCCAAGCAAAAGTTAAAATGCAAGGAGCAATCTATGGATTAATCCTCGCTCTTGTCTCATTTATAATTCTAAACACCATAAACCCTGCACTGGTCAGTATTTCAGCTCTCTCAAACCTCCCGGGTCTACAGGATGTCCACTTACAAGGAACAGCCCCAAAAGGAGCGGCGTGTGACAACACCGGCTTCCCATCGAAAACATGCGGGGATGGCCTGACTTGCGGCACACTGGATCCCGATCCTCTTAAATGTTCCCCCTCGACAGATGGGACAGGGACATGTATAGAAAATACTAAAATCTGTTCGGCATGATGCCAAAAAACGTCAATTGCTGTACAAAATGAAGTCACCCGAAAAGATTATCTAGACGTCTTTGACGTTGCCACGTTGGTTAAGAAACAAAATAAAAAACCGGATCAAAGATCCGGCTATGATACTCACCTTATTTTGTGGGCATCGCGCACTTGGGCAGCCCACCCAATCTATCGGACACTATCTTGACACTGTTACCACCCTGTCATTTTCTTTCCGCTCAATCTGGTGTAGTGCTGCTTGAGATACTCTTTTGACTCTCTCATGCTCCATAACTTATAATAATGAAAGAGTTATGGATTCGCTTACGCGGAAAAAATATATTATCTATGGCATCCTTGGGGTTGCCGCGTTGATTTTGATCGCTTTTCTGGTGTATCGCATTCTGCCTTCGGGGCAGCCGACCGTATCCCAGGGGCAGCCGGGTGTCTCCGGCAGGCCGACTGGCGGAAAAGCAGGAGGCGGAACTGGCCCGGCTCCAGGCGCGCCCCCAGGAGCTACCACCACCCCGCCTCTGCCCAGCGTTGAACAGCAGCGGCTTGTCCGGCTCACGGATTTTGCCGTGATATCGCCCGTGCTGAACAAAGATCAGACCGCGGCACTTTTCTATAAAAAAGACGGGGGCGATCTTTTCAGTGTGGGGCTGCGGGGAGGGGAGCCGCAGAAAATCGCCCGCGTCACAGTCGTCGGGCTTATCAATGCCGTATGGTCGCCGACCAAAGATCGGGCTGCGGTATTTTATATAAGCGATCAATCCATCAAAGGATTTTTGCACTTGAGCACTTCTTCCATAGCGGTGCTCCCCGAACTCATCACGAGCTTTGCCTGGTCTCCGGACGGAAAATCGTTGGCGTATACCTTGATACAGGACAAACTTCTGCATCTGGTGATCGCGGACAGCTCGGGGAAAAATCCCAAGACTATCCTTCAGACGCCCCTCGCGGACGCGCAAATGTCATGGGTCTCGGCAGATAAAATCGCGTTGCAAACCGCGCCCTCCGGCTTTGCCGAGGGGTATCTCTTCGCCTACTCGCGCAACAAAAACACGCTCACCCGCATCGCAGGCCCGCGCTACGGCCTGGAATCGCGCTGGTCTCCGGATGCGTCGGTTGTCCTGCTCTCTGAAACAAAAAATGGCGGGAGGTATGGATCGGTTTCGGTGTATGATCCGACAAAAAAAGCGTCCCAGACGATTGATATCGCGACCCTCGCGGAAAAATGCGCATGGACCGACGCGACGACACTTTATTGCGCGGTTCCGCGCGACATTCCCGCCAGCATCACCCTTCCCGACGACTATTTGCGCGGCGAGTTTAACCCGCAGGACCGGATCGTCCAAATTGATGTCAAACAAAACTCCATCACGCCGGTATTTGACGAAGGGGAATTTGACATAAACGATCTTGCCGTCACCAAAGATAAAAATTTCCTGCTCTTTGTGAGCAGGACCGACGGGACGCTTTGGAGCTTAAAACTCAAGTAATCTTGAATGTTACCCAAAGGGATAGGGCTTGATGACCACCCGGCGTTCCGGCTCCTGCCCCACGGACTCGGTGGCAATATCCGGATACTCGGCCAAAAGCAGGTGCACAATGCGTCGCTCAAATGAGGACATGGGGCGCAGGGGCACTTCTTTTTTTTGTATACGCACGGCCTTGGCCGCGTCTTTGACATCTTGTTTCAAATCCTCCAGGTGCTTCAGGCGGTAATCGTTGATGTCTAGCGTGAATTGCGCCTCGCGCCCGTATTTTTTCACCAAAACCTTGCGCAGCACGTGCTCAAGTGCGGCCAGATTGTCGCCGTGCTCCCCGATGAGCATGTTGGCGCTCCCGCGGATGCGCACGGTCAGACGGTTGGTCAAACCCTGATACGAATCAATAGAAGCAACCTCGTCACGGAAGCCCATCTGCGAGAGCATCTCCTCTATTTCATTTTTGAGCGTTTCCATGTCCATGCGCGTCCCGTAGCACTTTGCGCCGCTTGATTAATTCCTGCACGATACCAAACGTATTCATGACTGTCCAGTAGAGAGTAAGGGCCGAAGGCAGAGAGTAGGACCATACTAAAATCAAGCCCGGAAAAAGATACAGGGTCTGCCACTGCAGGATCGCGGCAAAGTCCTTTGGATCAGAGTCCGGACGCGAGGGCGGGGTGATCAGACGCGTCTGAAAGTATTGGGTGAGGGCCGCAACGACCCCCAAAATAATATTGCCTTTGCCCAAGTTTAAAAAACCGACGCTGACCGGATTGAGGAGTGCGGGATGCGGGATAAACGCATAAAGATACACAAGGGACGAGGCCTGCAGCCCCTGGCGGAATACCTGGAAGAGCGCGATTAAAATGGGAAGCTGGACGACCAGGGCGAGAAACGCAAAAAATGGACTGACGCGATGCTCGGCATACAGCGCCATAAGCGCCTTGCCCTGTGCCTCGCGATTATTTTTGAATTGATCATGGATGCGCTTCACCTCGGGCTGCAAGATCGCCATCGCGCGCTGCGATTCCTGCGCACGGGAAAGGAGCGGGGCAAGGGCCGCGCGAATAATGAGAGTCAGGAGTATGATGGCAAGGCCGAGATCATGCCCGGGCAAAATAATATACAATCCCACCAAACCGTTAAAGAGCGGGCGCCATAAAAATTCATTATAAAAAAAGGCAAAGGGATTCACAGGGTGATACCACACCTCTCCACGCCCGTCCATATTGACGAGGGGGTGGACGGGAGTAAGGTAAGATAAAGAAGGATGATCGCCTTTCCTGATTGTTTATCTTCCGAGGCGCCTAAACATTCCCTCAAGTTCTTCATAAAGCGCGTTGCGGGGCGCACAACCGGCTCCGGCCTTGAACACAATCGCAACGTCAAAGGGCAGCTTGAGAGCATCTCCATTCCTGACGACCCACTGGCGGGTGCGACGCCGAAGACGATTCCTTACAACCGCGCGCTTGTCAACGCCGCGTGACACCACGCAGGCCAGACGCAGACGGGTGAGGCGATTTGGCGTTGCCACGGCGCGAAACAGGGGCGACTCCATGCGTCGCCCGCGGGCGAACAGGTGCGCAAAATCCGATGAGGAACGCAGGCGATGGATCGGTTTCATGGTTGGTGCGCAAAAGACCCCGCGTGGCGCCAACGATTCATACCGTCAATCGTTTTCTGCCTTTCGCGCGACGGCGCGCAAGCACCCGTCGGCCCGCGGGCCGACGGGTGCGCGTAAGAAATCCGTGGCTGCGGCTGCGCTTTCTCTTGGATGGTTGATACGTTACCGACATATCCACACCTCATCAACATACTATCCACAATTGACGACCCCACATACGTGTCAGGTACAGTATAGGGTATAGTGAGATATTTGTCTAAGAGGTTAGCGTACGCACCCGTTCATGGATCACCACGAACTCTGGCAGGCAACCCTTGCCAAAATAGAGCTCAATCTCCCCCGGCCCAGCTTCCTCACCTGGTTTCAAGGAACCACTATTATCCAGATTGCAGACGGAATAGCCACGGTATGCGTGCCCAACGGGTTTGTAAAAGAATGGCTGCAAAATAAATATCATAAATCAATTCTCCACTCCCTGCGCGAGATCACGCCGGAAATCCGCGATGTCCTCTATATCATCGGCAAGCCGGATGCCGCGGCCCCGGCGCTTTCTCTGCGAGAACGCATGGCTCGGAGGAGACGCGCATCCTCACCGACGGCGCAGCAGCCGGAAGAAATGGGTTTCAAAGAGCTCGGAGTCAATCCGGAAACCAGTCTGAACCCGCGCTACACCCTTGATACATTTGTCGTCGGCTCTTTCAATGAACTGGCGCATGCCGCGGCTGTCTCGGTCATCAAGAGCCTCGGTACCGCTTATAACCCTCTTTTTATCTATGGAGGAGTGGGACTTGGCAAGACACACCTTATGCAGGCGATCGGCAATGAACTCCTCAAGGAGCGGCCCCAACTCAAAGTGCGCTACATCCCGTCGGAAAAATACATGGTGGAGATCGTAGACGCCCTGCGCAACCAGCACATGAACGCGCTCAAAGAAAAATACCGCACCGTGGATCTCCTCATTATGGACGATATCCAATTCATCGCGCGAACCGAAAAAATGCAGGAGGAATTTTTCCACACCTTCAACGCCCTGTACGAAAAAAACAAACAGATCGTCATCTCCTCGGATCGGCCGCCGCAGGCAATCGCGACTCTGGAAAGCCGGCTGCGTTCCCGCTTTGAGGGCGGCATGATCGCCGACATCGGACTGCCTGATTTGGAGACACGCCTGACCATCCTCAAGAAAAAAGCCGAACATAAGGGAATCGTGGTGGATGAAGGAGTGCTCCGGTTCCTCGCCGAGCACATCAAGAGCAACGTGCGGGAACTGGAGGGCGCCCTCAACCAGATCGTGATGGCAGCCAAGCTGTCGTCTGCCCCCATTACCGAGGAGACCGCAAAAAAGATCATTGCAAATCACAATGCCGCGCCCAAAAAATTCCTCTCTCCCAAAAAAATCTTGAAATCCGTCTCCGAGTTTTATGATATCAATGAGAAGGACCTTATGCACCGATCGCGCAAAAAGGACGTGGTGCGGCCGCGCCAGATCGCTATGTATCTGATGCGCGAAGAATTAAAAAGCTCCTACCCATCCATCGGAGAAAGATTCGGCGGACGGGATCATACCACCGTCATCCACTCCTGTGAAAAAATTGGGCAAGAACTGGCGACAAACCCTGAATTCCAAGAGGAGTTGAAAGCGATCCGTGACCGCATGTTCCTTTCCTGACCACATGTTTTCCAGCGCCCGTCAGAAGCTTGTTTACTCATTTTCCACAACAAATACGGACAATGGCGTCTGTAAAAGCGCCGCATATATCAAACAATTCAGATATCCCCATCACAGCATCGCCATATAATAATAACAATAATAATTTTAATGTATATAAATAATTATTATATCTGATCAACCCATGAAATTTTCATGTCTTAAGGTGAACCTGGAGCGGGCGTTGGGGGCAGCCGAGCGTTTTACGGGAAAAAACGTTACCTTGCCGGTACTCGCTAATGTGCTGATGGAGATAGACGGATCGTCATTGGTGGTTCGTGCGACGAATCTGGAACACGCGGTTGAAATTCGGGTGCCGGGCGACGCGCGTGCGCTGGGGATGGTGAGTGTCCCTGCGCGCGTAGTTTCCTCGCTTGTGCAGGCCACGCGGGAGGATAAAGTGCATTTGGAAGCCAAGCAGGGTAATCTTATTGTGGCTTCCCAGAGCAGACAGAGCCGTGTGAACGGAGTGAATGCCGAAGAATTCCCTTTGATCCCAAAAGTGAAAAACACGGTGTCGTTTTTGGCTCCTGCTGGGGTTTTGGCGCATGCCCTATCTCGTGTCCTGCCGGCGGTTTCTTCCTCTGATTTTAAGCCCGAGTTGGGAGGAGTGTTCCTGCAAGCCGATCAAAAAAATCTTATTTGCGCGGCAACCGATACTTTCCGGTTGGCGGAGGAGACATTGCCTTTGGTCAAGGGGCCGTCTGGCAAGGCAGAGGCGATTGTGCCACAACGGGTGTGTCAGGAGATGACGCGGATTTTACCCGAATACGGAGAGGAAGAAGTGAAATTGTCTTTTGGCGAGAATCAGATGACGGTAGAAGCGGGATCGGCAAGGATAACGTCCCGCCTGATTGAGGGGGTGTTCCCGGATTATCGCGCGATCATCCCGAGTCAATTCGCGCGGTCGGTCTTTCTCCCTAAGGAGGAGTTTCTCGCCTCAATCCGTTCCTCAAGCATATTTTCTTCCAAACTGCAGGACGTGGCGCTTGCGTTTTCCCGCGGGTCAATGGAGATTGCTTCGGTCAATACCGAAGTCGGGGAGTATCGGACGACCATGGAGGCCGAATACACCGGAGCAGACGGGACAGTCAGTTTTAATTATCGTTATCTCATGGACGGAATTCAGGCGTTGGAAGAAGACGAGTTGTTTTTGGGGTGCGGCGAGGCCGCGTCTCCCGCGCTTCTGCGCAACAAATCCCACGCCTCGTTCCTGTATGTGGTGATGCCGATACGTCTCACCTGAAGCATCAGGGCACCACCGCGATATTTTTTTCCAAAGATGTTTTGTTGCCCACGGCGTCATACGCCGTTATTTTTATGGCATGAGCCCCCGGAGCCGGCGCCGTGTCCAGGACAAAGGTGAACGCCGAGGAGACAAGAGGCGCTTGGCGCGAGTCAACCAGCGTGTCATCAAGAAAAAACAAAACCTCATGCAAGGGAAATGTGCTGGTTACCGAGGCGCTGATCTCACGCAACGCGGGCGTGGCATCGCCCGCGGGCGAGAGCAATTGGATGCGAGGCGCTTTGTCGGGGCCGTGGACCGCATCGGATTCCTGCGGGATTGATGTGAATGGCAGGGGGTGGCTGGCGCTCCATTGGTCAACGGCCGCCTGCCAGTTTTTGAATTGCGGGTCAGCAGAGGGACTTGCCGGCGGGCCGGAATCCGGATTGTTTTTATCCACCAAACTTAAAATGGATGCCGCAGCGCCCGACCCCAATTCCGCGATAAGGTCCGGCGGCGTGTAGGGGGTCGCGAGTTTGCGCGATATCTTATCAATTTTTATAATGGGGCCCGACTGGTATATTCCCCGCAGGGCAGGGTTTTGAGAACTTTTTTGTTCCGGCGGGGTAAACGTCTCCGCGGTTGAGGATGCCAGAGCCGACGCAAGGAATTGGTGCCATATGGGCCCCGCGACCATGACCGAGAGTCCGTCCTGGTTCATGGGAGAGTTGTCGTTGTTGCCCACCCATACGCCTGCGACGAGTGATGGCGTGTAGCCCACGGTCCACGCGTCATGGTAGTCCTGGGTGGTTCCGGTTTTTACGGCAACCTGCCGGTCGGGAAAATAAAGAGAGCTGTGCGGGCTGAATATCGGAACGCGGCTGGCGTTGTCCGACAGAATGTCGTTGAGCGTGCGGGTAACTTCCGGGTCCAGGACTGCTATGGACACAACATCTTTTTGTTCCAGCACTTTTCCGTTGGCGTCCTCCACACGGAGCAGTGCAGAGGCGGGGTGAAGAGTGCCGTCGGTGGCAAACGCTCCATAGGCGGAAGTTATTTCTGTAAGCGTGACCTCAGCTCCGCCCAAAACTAACGAGAGCCCGTAGCGGTCCGGTTCGGTGAGGGTGGTAATGCCCAGATCCTGCGCGGTCTTGATTGAGTCATGGATCCCCGCAAGGTACAGGAGGGCTACTGACGGCACATTGAGCGATTGCGCAAGAGCCTGGCGGATGGATACTGGGCCGCGGAACTGGCCGTCGTAGTCCTGTGGGTGATAGCACGTTTTTGGATCGCGCACATCGGGCCCGGGCGATCCGTCGGGGTTGCACGAGGGATTGAATTCCGTCGGCGCGTCAAAGAGCACGGTCTCGGGCGTGTAGCCTTTTTTGAAGGCTGTGGCATAGACGAACGGCTTGAACGCGGATCCCGGCTGGCGCGGCCGGAGCGCTACATTGACATACGGATCAAATTTACAATTGACTCCAGGCGTGCAGCCATCTGGTTCGGGGCTGGCCGAAAAATCTCGGGATCCGGCCATCGCAAGGATGTCGCCGGTTTTCGGGTCAATGGCAACCAGCGCGGCATTATACGCTTTGACAAGTTTCTTGTTGCGCGCGGCACCCTCCCGTGCCGCAACTTCGGCTTGCTGCTGCATATTCCAGTCCAGCGTCGTTACGACTTTTAGTCCACCTGCTTCCACGGCGTCACCCCCGTATTTTTTGTCCAAGTATTCCCGCACGTACTGGACGAAGTGCGGCGCGCGCATGCTCTCCCGCGGCGGCTTGAATCCGAGATGCTCCCGCTCGGCCGATAAGGCATCGTCTTTAGAAATAAATCCTGCCCCGGCCATGCGCTCCAGGACCCAGTTTTTGCGCTGCAGCAATTCGTCCTTGTGCGACCCGTAGGGAGAGTAGTGGGTGGGGGCCTTGGGAAGGGCGGCGATGGTTGCCGCCTCCGCGAGCGAGAGATTGCGCACATCTTTGCCAAAATACATCTGGGCTGCTGCGGCTATCCCGTAGGCATTGGAGCCGTAAGGGATTTGGTTCAGATACATGGCGAAGATCTCGTCCTTGGAATACGCGCGCTCCAAAAGCAACGCTACGATCTGCTCGCGGATTTTCCTGCGGATGGTTTTCTCGGAGCCCAAGAGCGAGTTTTTCACGAGCTGCTGGGTGATGGTGGATCCCCCTTGCGCAAAATCGCGGTGGGTGATATTGGCGAGGATCGCGCGCGCGATTCCTTTCCAGTCAATGCCGCCGTGGCTGTAGAAGTGCAGGTCCTCTGCGGCAAGCGTCGCCTGTCGTACGCGGTCCGGTATGTCGGAGAAGGGGATGACGGTTCGGCGCTCGTTGCCGTGAACCTCGTAGAGGAGCACGGTGCCGGTCCGGTCAAAAATCTGCGTGGACTGGGCCACGGTGCGCTGGGTGATCCGCTCCGGGTCGGGCAGGTCTTTGGTGAGCGAATAGGCGCTCCAGGCGCCTGCGCCCATAATAAAAATCACCCCCGCCAAAACAAAAAAACGCTTTTTGTATGATTTGTTTTTTTTATGCACCAGTATTTTTGGCATAGATCTTCTATCAAGAACCCGTCTCAAATTTTCTCCATCGGCATCCTTTTTCTCCGGCTACAAG
>CAYXAG010000005.1:0-19331 GCA_964462235.1 uncultured Candidatus Saccharibacteria bacterium | reverse complement strand
CACGATACCGGAAACGAAACGCCATGCGCAGCATCAAAATCCCCAGGCCGATCTTGCGCTCCGTAATATAGATGGTCGCGCAGCACCTCCATCGGGGATTCCGGAGGAAAAACCACAAAAGCCATACGAGATAATAGAGCGACAAGACATGCCATCGCCGCAGGCTGAAGCGCTGTCCCGCACGGGCCTCGCGATACGGGACGCCGGCCAAGATTGCCGGATCATCCACCCGCTCCACGATATACAAAAAATCATCCCCCAAGATCCGAGCAAATCCGCGCGCCTGCTCCAGCCCAAACCGCCATTCGGCAGGAAACGATGGGTACCGGAACGCGGTAGGAAATAAAACGCGATTCTTTGTCATGCGTTGTGCTGTGAGTTCGGAGCGGACAGAACCGCGATGATTTTCTCCATGGTTTTATCCAGACCATGATGCTCTTCTACGATCCGGCGAAGCGTCTCGTTGGGACGAGTCTCCCCGGCACATTCCCTGATACGAGAAACCAGAGACGCCGGATCCGGGTCTTGCAAAAAATAGCGAGGCGGAAGGATGCTGCGGTATGCTTCATTGGCGGTGATGACAGTCAAGCCGCATGACATCGCCTCCAACACCGCCTTGTCCAGAGAGCCGGTGGACGAAAGATTGATGAAAATATCGTGCTGGTTGAGAAGCGACGGAATCTCGGAATAATGGCGGGGACCCAAAAATCTCACGCGCTCGGCCAGGCCCGTCTCTGCCGCGCGCCGCTGGAGTGCTACAAGATATTCCCTGTCGCGCGAAAGCATCGGCCCGCCGACAATATCCAAAGACCACGGCCGCGAGTCATTTTTCATGAGGGCCGCAGCGTCGAGCAGGACTTCATAATTTTTGACCGGAGCGATCCTCCCTACGCTTATCATCCTCAATCCCGCGCGCGCGCTGGTAGAATCTCTGGACGGCACGAAAAACTCGGTATTGATGGCCTGCCCCAGCCACAAAACTTTTTTTGAAGGAATCCTGAAGCCGTCCGCCGAAGACGTAAAGACGTATCGCACCAATCTCTCGGCAATTTTCAATGCCGGAGTCACGCTTTTATGCGCATACCAGAGGGCCGACGGCCTGCGACGCGCGATTAAAAAGGGTGATGCGGCCAGGACGAATTCCGGAATCATATGAAATAACACCGCATCCGACTGTACAAAATCCCGCGAGAAAAGCTCCCAAAATTTCCAGAGGCGGCCCGGGCGCGTGGCCGCCGCAAACGTATGAATCTCCGTATTCGGAGGAAGCGCCTGATCGCCTGCTCGCGCCGCAAGAATAACCACCCGCTCGCACTGGCGCGCGAGCTCCTCAAACCAATAGTAAAACGCCCCGAGATTCGGGTCCTCGCGATCCACCGCCTGTGTGACGATCAAAAGCTTCATACATAGATCATCTGCATATAAAACTCCCGTTCATCCTTTCCGGTCATCCCGAGGATACCATTGATAAAAAACCTCTCCTCATGCCCATCGGCAGTCAGAGAGGATTGAACAAAACTATTTACCCGAAAAGTTTCCTCGCGCATTTCTCCATCTCTCGCTTCCACGCACGAGAATCTGTGGTGTCAATCTGGGCAAAAATCGCAAACGGGAACTTTTTGAGAACCCACTTGCCGCCGTGCTCATTGACGTGCCGATAATGATGAGGAAGACGACGGAGCAATTCGCGCATTTTCACGTCCTTGCCTTTATCCTGCGCCGTGGACGATGATGACGCTCTCTTAAAAAACTCCCCGGGATCATTCTGGCGTATACGCTGTGACATAACATCAAAATCACAGACCGTGCGAATGAAGACGAGGCGAATGCCCGCCATTCGCGCTTTCTCGCGAACGCTGGCGCGCTTCTTCTCGTCCACGAAGTCAGAATCAAGGATGACATTGCCGCCTTGCTTCACAACTTCAACTGCCGCGTTCTCGGCGATCGCCCATGTCCGTTCGTAAGCCGCACCTTGCCTGCCAAGCTCAATGCGAATCTCATCCCCTTCAATGACTGTGGCACCGATGTACCCTGCAAGCTCTCGCGCCACAGAACTTTTACCGGAGCCAACCAGACCAATAATGGCCGCGATGACCGGGTCCTGGGTCTTGCGTTTCTTGATCTGAAGCTTCGCCATGAACGCGTCTTGTGCGGCGCGTTCTTTTGCAGCGAGGATTCTTTTTTTACGCACCATAACTCCGATTATACGCGGTGGGACGAAATCAAACAATGATCCGAACACGTGGCACCTCCATTTCCGAATCCGACTTCAAAAGAACAAAAATAATTCGGCTCCTTCACCATAACAAATTTACCACGGAATTGATTTTTATTCAATGAAGCTCCGCGGGCAAGCTCATGATCATCTGGTGCATGAATTAACAACGTTCACAAACGATCGTCTCCACACGTTGTTATAAATCTTATGACATCATGCAGGACGTCTCATGGAAACAAAACAAAGTTCAAAACTCTTGCGGTAATGCGCGAGATACTCTTCGCGGGTTGCGGGTGTGAGATTTCTTGCGGTTTCGCGGCCTGCGGCCGCGAGAAGTTTTCTTTTTTCCGTATCTTGATATAAAATTTTTATCGCTTCCAAGAACGCGCGCGCGTCTCCGACTGGAACTACCATGCCGTTTTCCTGATTTTTGACGAATTCTCCGGCAAGGCCGGTATCGGTCATCACTACCGCGAGTCCCACGGCCATGGCTTCAATCACAGCCCTGCCCCAACCCTCATAATTTGACGACCCCAGAAAGAGATCAAACGATTGATAAAATGACGGCAGATCATTCCTCCACGGCTCAATGATAATATTTTTTTCCAGCCCATACTTCCTCATTCCTAATTCATAATTCACGCGATCCGGCCCATCGCCGACAATCACGAGCAGCGCCCGAGGACATATACGCACGAATAAGCGCATGACATCAATCAGCATGCTGAAATTTTTCTCCTTGTCCACAAATCTCCCGACCGCGATCATCTTGAAATCATATTCGCGCAAGCGCGCCTCAATCGCAGGATCTGCCGATGCGTGAAGAAATGCCCACACATCGGTGAAAATCGGCAGCAGCACGATCCGTGATTCGTCAGTCACCATCTCCGATTGCAAAAGCGATGTCTTGATCCGCTCGCTCACAACACGCAGGCATGAAGCGCGCGGAATCAAAAACCGCGCAAGCAAATAACGCATGCGTTCCTTCCATGATGCGCGTCGATAATACGGGCTCAACACATCGGTATGAAGCTGAATACGAAAGGGAATCTTCAGAGCGCGGGCGATGAGGAGTGCGGCGAGTCCCGACTCTCCGGCATCCTGCGCGTCCACCAGATCAACGCGGTGCTGGCAGGCAATATGCCGAGCCCGATGCACCATGCGCCACCACCAGACTAAGGGCAGACGGGAAGAGATCGGCCAAAGGAAGAAGTTCCCGAGACGAACCGGCAGCGTGCCGACTGGAGCCGGCGAAACAATATGAAATTCCTCAAAGACCAACGCGTATGAGCGCACGCGCCGGAAATTTTCCGTACGAGTATCAAAAATGCGCGGGTCAGACCCGATAACCAGAATTTTCATGATTGGTTTGGCCGCAAAACGACCTCGGAAAAAAGATTCATCCACTCCTCGGCCGCATCCTTCCAATTCCGCTCCGGCACGCACCCATCCATCCGCGCGCGATACTCCTCGCGCGTCCGCGCATCCGCCAAGGTGCGAAGTTTTTCGGCAATATCATCCTCGCTCAAGGGATCAACCAACAAAGCGCAGGCGCCAAGATGCTCTACATACCCTGATTCGCGCGTCAGGATAAACGGCGTCCGGGCCGCCATGGCATCGGCGATGAGATTGGGACCCACGTCGGAAAAAGACGGCAAGACCACCATCGCAGCAGACGCCATCCGCCGGCGCAGCTCTTCGTGCCCGACGGGGCCAAAGACGTGGATCGCGCCCTGCTTCATTCCTCTGGCAAACTCCTCAATGTGCGCGCGCTCCGGCCCCGCACCAATAAGATGCAATTCATATCCGGATTCAAGACGAACGAATGCGCGAATGAGGCGATCAAGATTTTTCAGATAAATCATCCTCCCCGCCCACAGTACGATGTTTTCCCTCCTCTCCTCGCGCATCTTTCCGGAAGACACAGCAGGCCACACATTGCGGATGATGACACTTTTTTCCGCAAGAAAAGGAAACGCTCCGTCCAGCATCTTCATGCGCCATTGCGAGGAGAAAGTCACGCGGGCTGCCCGGTGCAATACCTCCTCGATCCCGCGACGAATCAGGCGTTCTTTGAGCGTGAGCCGCCGCACCCCGCGCCAAAAATCGGACAGGGTAATATCGCAATGCCTCCGCTCCACGTATGATTCCCATAAAAAGTCTCCTTCCATGCGCGTGACATACGGGATACCCCTGCACCGGGCTGCCGCCATTGCGGGAAATCCAGCGCTGAATTGGTCAAGTGCCAATATCACATCGCTCCCGCGAGTGCGGCGCAACATTGCCGCAAAAAAAAGAATGTGCCGGATGAGCGTCGGATAACACAAAGATACCAGTGTGGTCCTGATCCCGCTATCAAGATTTTTTCTTACCCCTGCTCCGGCGTAGCTTACGATAGAAACTCGCCATCCCCGAGCCGCAAATTCCTCTGCCAAATGCCTGGCGTAATACCCCACGCCTCCCAGGTCAGGCGGCAGAAGCGGAGTCGCAATCGTGATCGCGGGCGCCTGCGACAGGCGGCCGTCAAAAATCTCGGCGTAGCGGCGCGCAATGCCGTCCCATGAGAAACGCTCCTCCACCATTTTCCTGCCATTAAGAGCAAGCGCGCGAGCCAGCGCCGGATCGCGCATCAGGCTAAGAATTTTTTGGGCAAGATCATGCGGATCGTCCAGACGCGAAAAAAGTCCGGTTGTGCCATCCTCAATAATATCGGTAATGCCGCCTACCGGCGTCCCGATGATCGGGAGACCCGCGGCCAGCGCCTCCACAAAAGAATTGCCCATGCCCTCCGAGCGCGAAGGCCGGACAAAAAGATCCGCGTCCCAAAGATGAGACGGGATTTCCCGATGCGCAATGGCGCCCAAGAATGTTACGTCCCGATCCAGCCCCAATTCTGCCGCAAGGCGTTCCAGTTTTTGACGCTCTCTTCCGCCTCCAATAATGCGGCAGCGAATCTGCAGCGCTTCTTTTTTGAGTATAGCCACCGCGCGGATCAGAATATCCACGGCGTTTTTATGCACGAGGCGCGATGTCGTAACTATCACAAATTCGCCACCCGGCGCGCGCGCCCGCGGGGCCGGCGGCCTGAATGTCGCAATGTCAACGCCATTAGGGACGACCGAAAGCGTCCCGTCAAACCCCCGACGGCGCGCGTATCCTGCAAGGTACATGCTTATCGCCGTAACCTCATCGGCCGCCTTCAGGAGCATACGCCACCAAAGCCCGGTCAGACCCAATTTGCCATACGTCAGGTGCGCCTCTGAATCCCCCTCCTGCAGAGTCAGGACAAAAGGAATGTCCGGCCGCAAAATCTTAATGAAAAAAGCTCCGATGGAGGCATACGATACCATCACACCCCACAGGATCACGCGTCTGTGTGTGTGCGCGATCTTAAAACCCGCAAGGCAGGCAAGAAACGGAAACACAAACCATCGCTCCCACGCCCAGCCCAGCCCGCAGCGCACGATCGTAACTCCCCGATAGCGCTCGCGGCGGGGTAGATCGCGGCGCACGCGATGCGTCACCACATAAAAATCAAACCGCTCCTTCAGGCGATCCGCAACTTCTTCAATGGCAACTTCCGCCCCGCCGACCAAGGGATGATATGCGGTGCTGAAGACGATGACCGCGGGTTTGAATGCGTGCATCAAATTCAGGATGCCGTGCCCAATTTTTGCTTAAGGGCATTGACGATATCCTGCACCTTCTGATCCGCGGGATGAAGCGTCAAAATCTTTTCCCACCAGACCAAAGCGTCGGAAAAATTTCCTTGACGTTCGTAGATAAATCCGAGATGGCGCATCAGGTTCTCGTCTCCGGGATTAGCCGCAAGGCCGTCCAAAAGTGGCTGCGGGGCGAGGCTGGCCTTCTCTGTATACGAATAATAATACAAATCCGCAAGAGTTATATAGGTAGCCGTATCACTGGGCTTGTGCGCGATGGATATCTTCAGATTCTTCTCCGCGCGGGGATAATCATGCAGGTAGCGCCAATAGAGATCGCCCAGATTGGCAAACGAAAGAGAATTCAGCGGCTCAATGACGCCCGCATATTCCCACACATCGCGGGCGCCTTCAAAGTCTCCGATGTTTTTTTTCAAGAGGCCGATGTGAATCCAACCGTTAAAAAATGCCGGGTTTGCCTTCACGGCCTTCCCCTCATTCTCAATGGCCGCATAGATTTGATTCTTCTGATCCTGGGTGAAAAGCAAAACCTCCTCGGGCACAGGACGCACTTCGCCGGGATCCCGGCCGGAATAGGGAGGAAAACCCGACTTTAACGGCGCGGATGTGTGCGGAAGCGGGCTGACAGGGCTGGCTACGCCGGATACGGGCTGGACGGCGATCCGGGGCACGGAAGAAGACGCGACGACACTGTGCGCCGGAATCCCGGCCGCGGCCGGCACGCCGCTGCCGGAACCAAAATCAAGCAGATGCGAAATTCGGCCGCGAAGCAGAATACCCGCGAAAAGTCCTATGACCAAAATAAAGCCCGCAATCCATGGGGTATATCGGGTGGTAAACATATTCCACACCCTATCACAGACCCGGCGCTTTGGTCAAGACGATATCAAATGATCCAATGATCCGATTAAGACCCGTAGTCACGATATTGGTGGAAACAATTTCCAGAGTGCCGCTGCGCACAAACTGGAATTGCTCCACCCAAAGACTCATGATTTTTTTCTCGCCCGGAGCAAGTTTTACCGGAAATGGAATTATGACCGGAACCACATACGGCTGGCCGACTGCCGGAGGACTCGCGACAAAAGTAAAATCCGTCTGGCTGATCAGGGGATCTTCGGCCCGGAGCCCGTCTCTTAAAAGGAAATACACTTTGTGGTTGCGATTGAACGTGGAATCCATCGCATCAGAAATGGTCGTCTGAAAATTGGAGAAAAGGATGTCGCTTGTGCTGCCGTTATAGACCGATATCTCCCCAAGCTTAAGAGGCGTTACGACTATGTCAGGGAAAGAAGATGTTGCGGATCCGGCAACGCTGATCCAGGAAGGTGCTACAAACGATACGCTCTCCGTCGCGCCCTTGCCTGCTTGATTCTGCACCGTTGCGCTGCAAGAATACGCCGTGCCTGACTCCGGGAAATACCTTGCTTGGCGCAGCACCGCCGTCCCATCCGATTTCAACGCGGGTGTACACGAAAATGATTCATTGGGAGTCCCGACGGCATCCGTGGCCCAGTCAAACTTCATGCGATAAGGGTACTGGCCCCCAAACAACGGATTGCTTACAAACCCCGCCTCTGCGATCTGAGGATTTTTTGTAAACAAGGGTACGGCGGCTTCGGGCGGAGGAGGTAGAACCAAAGGGGTTGACGATGCCTGCGCCTGCTGATCCGTGAGTGCCTTGAGTTGCGATTGCAGGGTCTGAATTTGAAGCGTCAAAGCCGCAATCGTATCCGTATGCCAAACCCGTAAGGCCGCAAGCTGGGAGGCGCGGGCACGAGTCTTGGGGCCGAAATATCCGGATGAGGGCGCAATACGCTCCCGCACCTGGAATTTGCTCACGGCCTCGCGGGTGAGTGCCAAAAAGTTTCCGGATAGAGGCCCCTCATACAAATGCTGGCCGGAGAGAAACTTCTGCAGAAGCTCCACATCCACATCGTGCCTTAGCCCAAATGAAAGGTCGCGATCAAAACCAGCGGCCGAAGCGATGGCGGGAAGCAGAACGGCCGCGGATATCAGAAAAAGTTTTTTCATATAATCAAGCTCATCCCCACTATGCCAAAATCAAGTTCCAGCGTCCAAAGCCGCCGGAACTTGAGCCGATACCGGACGCACATTTTTTTTCTACTGCGAGTACACCTGACGAATCTTCTCCTGGATCGCCTGCATCTTTGCCTGCAGGAGCTTCAATTGAGCTTTTTCTACCTGATCCTGCAACACCGAATAATCGGGTGGCGCGGGTTTTGTCGGGCGCGGAAGCAAAATGACCCTCTCCTGCAACAGCTTCAATTGCTCCTCTAGTGCCACCACCTGCCGCTCTTTCAAAGAGGCCTCCAGAGCGCCCCTCACTTCCTGCGTGAGCCCGTTATACTCCTCAACTGCAGCCGCTAATTCATTTTGCAATTCGGCCAGACGCGGGCCGGTCGCAACCTGAATCTGGGCATCAATGGCGCTGATACGCGCCTCAAGTTGTGCCGTTTTCTCATCAAGGATCTTTGGTTTCAAAGACGCCACCAGCGACTCCAACGCGCTAATCTGATTCTGAATCCGCCGCGACATCTCCTCCGGAGTCACGTTTTCTTCCCGCACCGATAACGTCTGCTGTTGCTGGTGACTCGCCTCGGAAATGGCATTTTGAAGCAATAAGATCTTCTGCCCGACCAGTTTGAGCTGAAGGGCGCGCAGCTGGCCTTGAACCGCCGAGATATCGGCAAGTCCGGCGCTTGTTGAGACAAAGAAGAAGAGCCCCAGGAGAGCGGAAAGCACTGCAATACGGTTCAGGTTCATAATCACTTCTTGAGGGAATTAATCTTGTCCTGAATCAGCTTGATCTGCTGCTGCAAGAGTTGAGCCTGCAATGCCCTGATCTGATTCTGGATCGCGCTTGTCTGGCCGGATGGAGCCGGGGTCGGGGTTGGTGTGGATGCCTGCGGAGTTGGAGCGGGCTGCTGCGACGTGCCGCTTCCAAAAAGTTCCTCCAATTTCTTCCTGGTCTGCGGCCCGACTGTACCTACCTGCGGGAGTCCGTATTTTTTCTGAAAGTTTTTTACGGCGCGCGTAGTTGCGGGGCCGAAAAATCCGCTCGCCGTGCCTTCCGGATAAACCGCTTTGTCTCTTGCAAGCAATTCCTGCAGGCGTCTCACCTCCTCGTCGCGCTGCCCCGGAGCCAGATTCCTCGCAAAAACCCCGAATGCGGGCGGAGTTGCGCCAAATCTTCCCTGATTTTGGGTGCCGCGTTTCTCGGCGATTTTAGTTTGCAGAGATGTAATCTTCTGTTGCAATGCCAAGAGTTTATCAGCAGCCTGGCCCGGAGCCGTGGAAGTGCCACCCCCGCCGCCTCCCCCGCCACTGGACCCGCCGCCTCCGCTGCCGCCGCCGGTCCCGCTGCCGGTGCTGCACGTTCCGGTCGGCGTGACTATTACTGTGGTTGTCGTAAAGGGATCGTCAATCGTCAAATCAAGCTGGGATTGATCGGTCCCGCAGGTAAATACTGCTCTAACCGGAGGTGAGGCATTAGTATTTAATTTCTTGCGATCAGGAGAGACGAGGGTAACACGGCCTCCTTGCGAGAGTGTAAAGCTGAATGTAGTCGTGTCGGCGGTCATAGAATCAAACTGGGAAGTATTCTTAAGCGTATAGTTTGAGCTATCGCTCCCCAAGACAAGAGTCGTATCCGCATTAGTGATAACCTCGTTTGCGGCCAAAGAAACTGCCGGCAGAAGCAAGACCCCGAGAACTGCTATGACTCGTTTAACCTTGTGCATAGCGTAAAGTTAAATAAAATTAGGGGCAGTTGCATTATTATGGCAGACTGGAGCAGGATCCTGCTTCAAAGACAGCCGGAGTTCCGGTTGTGGTAGCATACACGCGCACTGCGGCTCCGGTAGTGGTGTAAAGCTGGATGCATGATCCTTTAGTCGTGGAATTGCCGGTTCCGATTTCAATGGTGCTGGTTGCGGTTGACGTAGAAACCGAAAGCATATAGAACGGCGAGGTGGTGCCAATGCCGACATTGCCGGTATTGGTGACGACAAAGTGCGTTCGGGTGGTGGAGCCAATAGTGAATTCAGGGCCGTTGACCCGGCTACCCGGATTTATTGCGAAAAACGAGGTTGGAGTCGTGCTACCAATCCCGACATTGCCACCTAAAGTAGCCAAGAGCGTCGTGTTGGTCGCGGTCAGCGCTGATACCGTCTCTGTTGGATAGATGGTAACGCCAGTGGTGCTCCAGTTACCCACGCCCTGAATCCCGAACAGCGTACCCGGGCTTGTACTACTAATCCCGACATTGCCCGCAGACGTTGCAAGAAGAGTCGTGGTGGTGGAAGTCAGGGCAGAAAATGTCGCGGTCGGATATGTGGTAACGCCTGTGCTTGACCAATTTCCCACGCCCTGAACGCTCAAGAGAGTGCCGGGAGTGGTAGTGCCGATGCCGACATTGCCGCCGCTTAATACGGTCAGAAGCCCGTTTACGTCAAAAAGGCCGGCCGGGGTCGCGGTTCCAACTCCGACATTCCCGGAAGTTTGCTGGACCGCAAACTGGGTGGTTCCAACGGTAAATCCTCCGGTAGACATCGTTGAGGTTGCGCTGGTGCTGGAGACAGTAAGGGTACCGGTCACCGATACATTGGTGCCGATAGAGGTAGCCCACACCGACCCTCCAACCGCAAGGGCAACTCCCGACGCAAGAGCCAGGATCAATCCATATGGTCTGTTACTACGAAACATTTTATGCATACTCATCGTTATCAAAATCAGATAAGAGCCGAAGCGGCCGACAAAATTCGCTTGGGCAATAAAAAGTTAAATAAGCTAAGAGCAAAGGGTTCCCACAAAAAGCAGACCCGTGGATAACTCTTTACCCATTCTACACCATGTGGGCCATAAACAAAACCACGCGGCTGTGGATAACTCAAAACGCCTGCACTATGCAGGCGTTTTGAGTTTCATTTTTGGGTTTTGCGTTGTAGATGATGATTTCAAGCAACGCAAAGTCCCGGCATATAGCCGGGACTTTGATTCCTCCTAAACTCGCACAAGGATCAAGTTAGTTGGAGAACGTGTTTGCCGGGAGACCGGTGGACGAAAGTCCTGGAACCAGGAAACCGTTTGTCCAGTCGGTCGTGCTTGTCGCGCTGCTTATCACCGTACTGGTTGACATAGGCGACCAGATAAAGTTGTTGCTTGCCGACTGCGCGGCTGCTTCAGCAGCTGTTGCCAAGTAGTTTTGGCCCGAAGCCCCAAAGCCCTGCGGACCTCCTGCGTAACCCGGGGTTCCAGATCCTTGGGCTCCTTCACCGGCATTGCGGACAGGCCGCGAGGAATCGCCTTGCAGGACAACTTGGACACTGTTTCCGGTGCCACCGCCATTCGTAGTGATGGTGCCGCGAAGATCAAAGTATCTGGTTTGTCCGGCCGGAACAATGATTGCTTCGGTGTTTGAGGCGTTATTGGACACAGGGTCAAAGAAGAACACTACTTCTCCTACCCTGCTTGCGGTCGTTGACGCATAGCCGCTGCCGATATCGGTTCCGATGCCAGCCACACAATTGGTATTTGACTCAAATATGGACTGCCGTACGCATCCGATGGTCGTATTGTGGATCGGGTTATTCGCGTATGCGTTAGACGAGAAACCGCTATCAGAGTATCCGTACAAGCTGAAGCTGGATGTCGTTGCCGATACGGAGCTGGAAACCGTGAACGCAAACTTATAGAGCGCCACGGGACCTGCCGGATCAGCGGCAACCGAGAAGCGATACAGCGACGCCGCGGATTGGGGAAGCGAAGTGGACGGGACGGCGATCTTGGCAACAGTCGGAATGGTCTTCATGATCTGCATGCTGTTGCCAATCTGGTCTACAGCAGTTGCCGAGCCCAATCGCGCTCCGGATGCCTGGCCCACACCGGTGGAGGAAGAAACGCCGCTCATGCCGATGGCAAGCAATCTTCCTGGAGTCGTGGTAGCAGCGAGAACGATAGGCGCGACATCCGCATTGATTGACAACAACGCATCGCCGTCTTTGGGAACCACAAACGGTCCGGTAAACGTAGTCGTAGCATTGATCGCAGTACCCGCCCATGTTGCTTCACCGATCTTGGTGGCGCCATTCCATACCGTTGCTTTCAGGAAGTCTGAAGTCGAGGCCGTGCCTGACGCGTAGGTAAGGGTCAAATCCGTGATATTGATCGCCTCATCAGTTGCGTGATAGCGCAATACCTGCATCGGCACATTGGTCCTGCCCCCAAGCACGAGAGCCGCTGTGGGCTGGGACGAATCTGACTGCACAGTGAAAGAACCTGCCGGCTTGATCGTCATGACAGAACCGGTTGAGCTGGTGATGGACTCGGTAATGGCAGTGCCGGTCTGCGATCCAGACGAATTCAGGTTGCTCGAGGTGGTGCCGCCGTCGCCCCAAGAATGCGTGCTTAATGCAACCGCGGATGATGCGATGTTACAGCGCAGATCAACTTTCTTGGTCGTCCCTTTCGGGATGATCAAGTTATTGGTCAGCGTGAACGTCGTATCATTGGTTGTGCCTGAAGATGGGTTCGTCGGATTTACGACATCAGAGCCAGAATTGAGCTGGGCGCCGTATACCGGCGGAGTCGCAGTCAAATTCGCGGTGGCGCTGTCGTAGAGAGTACACGTGTTGAGGGCGCTGAAGCTGCCTACCGCATCAGCAGTGTCGCGCAAGCTTACCGAGGTTACGCGCACATCCTCGCCTGACTGCGTCGCGTCAAAGATGTACGTCGCAAACAGGTACTGGTTTACGCCACGAACCACGTTCTGGAGGAACGGAGTCGGAGACACCGAGAAAGCGAGAGCCGCAGCTTTGACGGTCTGATTGTTGGCGTTAACAAGGGTTGAACCGGGAGTTGCCGAAACAGTCAAACCGGTTACATTTCCCTTTACGGTCATGTTGTCCGGATTGATCCCCACCTGCACCGTGTCGTTGTTGACAAACGTCGTAGAGAGTTTGCCTTTCACGGTGTAGACATGGGCGCCAACCGGAGCAGTCCAGGTATCAGTCAAAGTTACGATTCCGGATGCCGGGTCTTTAGGTCCTGCGACAATACCTCCATTCTCATCATAGAGCTTTACGCTGCTCAAGGCGGATGAACTGCCGGTTCCGGTAAAGGTAAAGTTCAGGATAACTTGGCTGACCTGCATGGATTCGCCTTTTACGTCAAAGGTGAATGAACCCAACGGGGTATCTGTTACGCTCACCGGGATATTGCCGGACGGGATGGAATTGCTGCTGGAAATCAGTATAGAGCCCTTGTTGATCGTCGCGGCAAAGGCATTGAAGAACGGCTCGGTATTGGAGGAAAATGCCCCTGCCGAAGCCGAACCCGATGATCCTCCGGAAACAATAATGTTATAGCCAAAGGTATTGCCTTTCACTACGATGTCGGATTTCCGCAGAATATCCATGTCAACCGTGCGGGATGACCCGCTGACCAAGTCGGCCTTGACCGTGAATTCAATGTTGTTGCCCTTCGTGACCACAATGCCGCCAGGGAAATTGGCTACATAATATTTCCCGTCAGAGCTTACGGTTGCCGGATAGTCTTTGCTGTTGACATTAACCATTACGTTGGCAAGGTCGCCTTGCGCGGCTGATCCGGCCTGATTGAAGCGGATGGACTGGAATGTTACATCTTCCGCAGATCCGGCTGAAGCTTTCACGCCCGCCAGATAGTATCCCTGGGTGCCGACATTTTTGCTATTGGCTGCACCCGGATCAAGCGAGCCGATAGTCATCGTTACCGACCCGATGGTCAGCGTGGAATTCATCGTCATGCCATTGCCCTCAATCGGCAAACTGGCATTCACTTTGGTAGTGCCCGCATCAACCGCGGTGATTGCAAACTTTGCAATCTGGCCGGATTGAATGCTGCCGACGGCAACCATGTTGGCTGCAACCGTAATCCTGCGGGATGTCCCTCCCTTGATCACAAAGGGTTGATTCAAAATAACTTTGTGGTCGGAAGAAAGGGTCCTGGTATTCCCAATCTGGGTACCATTCTCATCCAGCAAGAGAAGACTGTCAAAGTTGGCATCATCTGCCGGTCCGCGACGCTCTGCCGTGACGGAATTCACTGTTACGTCTCCGTCCGGAGATGCGGTGAAAATAGCTTGTACGAACGGAAGGCGAGCAGCGCTTCCCACTGCAAGCTGCGAAGCCGGCTGATCAACCGGCGCGGTTATGGTCAGGCCGCTTCCTACAGCGGTGCCTGTTCCGGTCCCTGTGCCGGTTCCAGTACCTGTACCAGTGCCTGTTCCTGTACCGGTACCTGTGCCAGTGCTTGCCGTCATTGCACTATACTTTGCTCGTGATATTGCTCCGAAATAGCCGGCTGCCGGCGTGATGCCGTTGGCAGCCTGCCACTTTGCAATGGCTGCTTTGGTCAAAGGACCAAAATAACCGGATGCCGGAGTCACACCTGCATATTTCTGAAGACACATCACATCATCGCCGCGCGATCCCACCGTGAGATTCCGGGTGAAGGTGCATGCGCCTGCGCTCATCATAGCTCCGGAAGTTGAACCTCCTGCCAGAGCCGTAAGCTGTGCCTGGAGAGCTGCGATTTGCGCGGTCAGCTGGTCAATGGTCTGCTGTGTCGTCATGTCGGCCATTGCCGCAACCGGCGCAAATACCGCCGCTCCAGTCAGAGTCAGGGCAGCAGCCAAGGTGAAAATTTTCACCTTCAGGCCTGTGCGCCCCGAATCGCTGAATTTTATACTCATAAGTTTCTTTAAGTTATGCCGAAACCTTTTCTCTTTCACCATGGTTACATGGAGTAGGAAAAAATTTCAGCGCCATTTGCAACACTCGTCTTGATTGTCTGTCGACTAATATACGGACAACAAGATGGGTGTTTTTCATTTAATTATCTCTTTACTTTATTGGTTTGGAGTCAAGTCTTCCCGCACCGCTTTTGGAAGGAAATAAAATTTATTTCAAAATTTCCTCTGCTTCCCTCTGTTGCCTCCCTGCGCCTGTCGTCTTCCAAAAGCGGTGCGGGATCGACCGAACTTTGAATCTCCAGAATTATGTGCTGATTCGTGTGCGTTACCTTATTTTCAGTTGTCAAAGTTCAGACCCTCCGAACTGCCATCCTTTTTTCCCTCCATCCTTTTGCAATCCACACATCGCGTAAGGCATTTACTCACCTTCCCCGACGCGATGCGTGCCCTGCAAAATACAAAAACAGCCAAAACCGACTTTCCTCACGAAGTTCGTTTTATGTCTCTCATGGCGGTACCGGTATTATAATTGAAAATGGATATCGCTCACAACCCTTTGTTATCCACAGCCGATAACTCAATAATTACATACTTTTCTTACCGTTCTTCACCCTATTATACTCCGTGAAATCAGTCAAGCAAGCAGGGAACTGTGGATAACTCGCTCTGCCCAATTCCCGTACTCAAGTTCAGATATCAATGCTCCGCAGATATTCCCGGAACTCTTTGCCGATCTCCGGATGCTTCAAGCCGAAATGAACGATCCCCTTCATATAGCCAAGCTTATTGCCACAATCATACCAATCCCCTTGTATCTCATATCCATAAAATGATCCTCCCTCCTTTATATACGCATCTATGGCCGGCGGGATATACAATTCATTGTTCTGCGGCTTCACACCCTCTAAAAATGGCACAAATTCAGGCGTAAGAACAAATTTCGTCAGCGTTGCCAAGTTGGTCGGAGCTTGCCCTGGGGCTGGTTTTTCAACCGCCCGCCTTATTTTCCAGACCCGTGGCGCGACCTCTTCTCCCTCAATAACCCCATATCTATGGGTTTCTGTGGGAGGTACTCGCATGAGACAAGTTACGGGCACCTGATACTTTTCATATATATCCACGAGTTGCGCCATGCATGGAGGATTGGCCTCTATAATATCGTCTCCGGAGGTAACGGCAAACGGCTCCTGCCCGATAAAAGGCATTGCCTCCAAAACTGCATCAGCGGTCCCCTTCTGCTCTTTTTGTCGCACATAAGCAAATGAAGCAAGAGCAGAAATATTTTTAATCATCTGCGCAAGCTCTTGTTTGCCGCGGGATTCAAGGAACATTTCCAGCTCACGCGAACGGTCAAAATGATCTTCTATCGCGCGCTTCCCCCTGCCAGTCACAAGAATGATCTCTTTCATCCCTGCCTGCACAACCTCTTCTACCAAATACTGAATGATGGGTTTATCCACCAGGGGCAGCATTTCCTTGGGACTTGCCTTGCTCGCAGGTAAAAATCGTGTGCCAAATCCTGCTGCGAGGATAACTGCTTTTTTTACTTTTTTTGTATCAGTCATTTATCAGACATATAGGACAATTCGTAAAGTCCTATAGTTTTTATGAGATATCATTCAAAGAATACACTGTCCAACGCTTTTGTCCTTCTTTTCTCAATACATTCTTATTCACCAGCTCTGTCAAATCCCTCTGGATTGTTTTGGAACTAATGGGGCCCAGAAGAGAGAAGAAATCGCTGACCTTTGCCTGCTTTGCCAGCGTCAGATGCTGGAGAATCGTCCTTTGCCGCTCATTCGGCTCATACCGAGGAATCTCAATGGTAATTTTTGCGTTGTCAAATTCGTGAGAGAAATCTTCTTTCTTTACGGGCGTTGATTCATTCTTCTCGGGAATATCCAAATCGCCAAGTATCGCCTCGGTCTCTTGTCTGCGCCTTTTGGGCTCCCACAAACGTTCTTTCTGGATATCGTCACAAAGCATGGTGTACCCCCGCGCCAACACTTCTATATTGATAGAACTGACCCATTGCATATGAGCAGCTATCAATAAATAGTCACGCAGGGTATCAATCTTGCCTGCAAGCTCTCCTGCCTGGGCATCAAGATTCCATTCAACCACTCCGGCGAGAATCTCATCCGCATACTCTCGGATCCGCCGCCGCAACGGCTCACGCTCCGGGAAGCGCTCGCTTACCCTGTAGAGCGCTTTTGTCAAAGGAAGTATATTCTGTCGGACCTCGTACGATACTCTGTCTACCTGCATATATAAAGTAGTGTACCCAAAATATCTTCTCCGTCAACCCCCAGATTTTTCATTCCTTTGGCTTGTAGAAAATCTCGGGCCTTAACTATAAAAAAGATTTTTGTTACACTGTCAATGTACACTCTCCATGAACAAGCTCGCACTTGATAAAAAGAGCTCTCCATCGGCAAAAGTTGCATCCTCATCCAAAAAACCGCACGCGCGGAACATAGTATCGCGGCTCAAAAGGACCTACCCCCGCGCAAAAATCGCGCTCACCTACTCAAACCCGTGGGAGTTGCTCGTGGCCGTCATCCTCTCCGCGCAATGCACGGATAAAAAAGTGAATGAAGTAACGCCCGCACTTTTCAAAAAATATAAAACGCTGGAGGATTATGTGGGCGCCGATCCACAAGAATTTGAAGTCTTGGTCCGGCCAACCGGATTCTACCGCGCCAAAACAAAAAACATTCTTGCATCTGCAAGAATCGTAGAAGAAAAATTCGGCGGCCAGGTCCCGCGCGCCATGCAAGACATCCTGACGCTGCGCGGCATCGCGCGCAAATCCGCAAACGTCATTCTCGGAAATGCATATGGAGTCGTAGACGGGATTGCCGTGGACACGCATGTGCGGCGCCTGGCGCAGCGTCTCGGACTTTCGCACGAACACGATCCGGTAAAAATAGAAAAAGATTTGATGGCGCTCGTCCCGAAAAAAGATTGGCTCAACGCAACCTATCTTCTTATTGATCACGGCCGCGCTGTGTGCACAGCGCGCGATCCGCGATGCGACCGCTGCCCCCTGAATGACATTTGTCCTTCGGCGTTCCAATTTCCAAGATTTAAAAAATGATTTTTTCCTTTGTGGACAATGAGACAGACATGATGTATCTTTAAACCAAAAACGGCACCTACCGGAAATCACTTCGCATGCGAGTTGGAGGAATGAGAAATGGAACAGTCCTTTGAATTTGATGCCCGGACAAATGTCCATCTACGGTTTATGAACTTCTCGGAATGGATGAACTTCTGCTACTACTGCGTGCGGGAGAATATAGCGGCGGCAACAGATTCGGAGACCTTGGGGGCGACCATCTCGCGTAAATCATTTCAAAATCTTCCGACGAGCTTCCGGGACGTTTTCGCAGTTCAGGATGCCGAGACCAGCAAAAAAATCCTGGCGGGTAGAAAAAGGCCGACTCGCCCCGTTAGAAACTCCATTTCTAAAAGGGCTCGCGGGAAACGCCCCGCTCGACCTGCCGCCGATCACGATCAGATGGATGACAAAAAACTGATAGACTTGTTCCTTCCTTCCGTGCTCATGCCTCGGGTGGACTGAAAGATCTTTTTGGGTATCGTTATCTAGGCGCACATCCGGTGCGCTTTTTATTTAGGCGCGGGCACATCTTTTTGGCTGTGGATAACCGCTCTTGCCGCATGAGCCGGAATGGCCGATAATACATGCATTGGATCTCTTGATTGTGGATATCTGACCTCTCGGCGAAGAAAGCCACCGCTTAGGTAAGCGAAAAAAATACTCTCGGAAAACCATAGTCCCGACCTCCAAGAAACATAGCTCTTTTCCAAAACATATTCGTTGCGCACTATGCGCACACATATTCTCTTATCAACGGCCGTAGCCGAGCAAGGGGCTTTTTCAAAAACCTCTTTCCCGGCTACGGCCAATTTTATTTCTTGACACAACTACAACATTTTGCTATAGATACAGCAGTACACATTCCACATAGTCCCATCAGAGAAGGAAAAGCATGTGGACACCGGCAACCTTCCTCAAAAGTTCAGCGAAGTGTCAGTCCAATACGGACTGATGATTATCAACCTCCGGACGCTGTCGGACCCGACCCACCTGCAGATTCTCCGGGCAGCCGCAGAAAAGCTGGATGGCGCTCTTGATGCCTTCCGCGAAGAAATAAGGCATGTGGTGGAACAGTGGCGCCTGATCCAGTATTTGAGGCTCCCTGTTGATGAACTGGAGCTCTCGGTCCGGACCTACAACTCTTTGAAGAACGTCAACATCGCAACCGTCGGAAAACTGGTTTTGAAAACGCGAGTGGGCCTGCTCAAAACCAAAAAGTTTGGCAGGAAGGCTGTTGACGAACTCGAGGCGAGACTGGCAACAATGGGGCTCACACTGGGGATGGAACTCAACGAGAAGATCTTAGCTGAACTCGCCTAGGGGAAAAAGCGATCTCGGAATCCTGGCGCGTTGAGCCGTAAACAAAAGAAGCCCGCATGGGCTTCGTTTTTTTTATTTCATCATTCAAACCCGAATATATTTACGACCCACCCGCCGCTTGAGTGAAATGTGGAGACGCGGAAAACAAATTCATTCAGCGCAGCGAGGAGGGAAACCGAGGCCGCGCGCATCGTGCACGGAACGCGCGGACCACCGAGGGCTCCCCCTCGC
>CAYXAG010000004.1:0-19784 GCA_964462235.1 uncultured Candidatus Saccharibacteria bacterium | reverse complement strand
GAACCCATCTCAAAATTCCATCTCACGCTCCGATACGGGATTTTTGGCTGCGGCTCCGGCTCCGGCTCCGCCTCAATGTATTGCCAATACATCTTGGCGTCCGCCGCATCGCCCCCGCATCAAAAATCCCGTATCTCGCCACATGATAAGCGAATTTTGAGATGGGTTCTATTGTGCCGAATCACAAAGTTCTCCGTAAAGGAACATCGAACGACATTTTGAAAAAAGTTGATCTGCGTGAGGCCGATGACGTAAAAGAGTTGATGAAATAGGAAATCGGTACGCATGAGATTTATAAATCTCTATGTCTTTTGGCTATCCATTAGAACGCATACGCAATATCGGCATTATCGCCCACATTGATGCGGGCAAGACCACCACCACGGAGCGGGTGCTTTTTTATACCGGCGTCTCGCACAAGATCGGTGAGGTCCATGAGGGAACGACCGTGATGGACTGGATGGAGCAGGAGCGGGAGCGGGGGATTACGATTACGTCTGCCGCCACGACCGCGTTTTGGCGTCCCACGCATCTGCCCGATACCAAAGAAAACGAGTACCGCTTCAATATCATAGACACTCCCGGGCACATTGATTTTACCGTGGAGGTGCAGCGCTCTCTTCGCGTCTTGGACGGGGCCGTGGTGGTGTTTGACGGGGTTGCGGGAGTGGAGCCGCAGTCGGAAACCGTGTGGCGCCAGGCCGACCGTTTTGGCGTGCCGCGGATCTGTTTTATCAATAAGCTTGACCGGACGGGCGCTTCGTTTGAACACTCTCTCAATTCCATTTACGAGCGGCTCACGCCGCATGCAGTACCGGTGGTGATCCCGATCGGCCTGGAGCAGGAGCACGAGGGCGTCATTGATCTTATGCGGATGCAAGCCGTGCATTTCCGTGGAGAGCACGGGGAGAATCTGGACTTTTCGGACATTCCGGAGCCGTTGAAAGCCGATGCGGAGGCGTGGCGGCGCGCCATGGTGGAAAAAATAGCGGAGACTGACGAGCAGCTCACGGAAAAATATCTGGAGGGAAAAGAAATTTCTGCCCGCGAGCTCTACGGCGTACTGCGGCGTGCGACACTGGCGGGCAAGCTCGTGCCGGTTTTTTGCGGCTCCTCGCTGAAAAATAAAGGCGTGCAGCTGGTGCTTGACGGCGTGGTGGCGTATCTGCCCTCCCCCGTGGATCTTCCGCCGGTCAAAGGCATGAATGAGAAAACCGGCGAGGAGGAGACACGCCAGGCACGGGACGATGCGCCTTTCGCGGCCCTTGCATTCAAACTTCAATCAGATCCTTATGTGGGCCAGCTCACGTTTTTCAGAGTATATTCGGGAGTGTTGAAAGCAGGCTCGTATGTCCTTAATTCCGTGAAAAACGATACGGAGCGGGTCGGGCGGATCCTGCGGATGCATGCTAATTCCCGCGAGGAGCTCAAAGAGATAGAGGCCGGAAACATCGGCGCCATCGTGGGTCTGAAGAACACACATACCGGCGATACGCTCTGTGACCCCGAGCATCCGATTGTGCTGGAAAAAATCGTATTTCCGGAGCCCGTGGTTTCTTTGAAAATTGAGCCCAAAACCAAAGCTGACCAGGAGAAAATGGGTTTAGCGCTCCGACGTCTGGGCGAGGAAGACCCTACGTTTCGCCTGAAAGGCGATGCGGAGACCGGCGAGACGATCATCTCGGGCATGGGCGAGCTGCACTTGGAGATCATTGTGGACAGGATGAAGCGTGAGTTCAAAGTGGAGGCCAATATCGGCAGACCCCAGGTAGCGTATAAGGAGACTGTCAAAAAGACCGCTGAAGCGGAGGGCAAATACATTCGTCAATCAGGGGGGCGTGGGCAGTACGGGCATGTGCGCATCCGCGTAGAGCCTCGCGAGCGCGGCAAGGGATTTGAATTTGTGAACGAGATTAGGGGGGGCGTGATCCCGCAGGAATTTATCGCGCCGGTTGAAAAAGGCGTCAAAGAGGCCATGGAAAAAGGCGTACTCGCCGGATTCCCGCTGGTGGATATGGCGGTGGCCCTCTACGACGGATCGTATCACGAAGTAGATTCATCCGAGGCGGCGTTCAAAATCGCCGGGTCCATGGCCCTGCAGGAGGCCGTACGCAGAGCCGGCCTGGTCATGCTGGAGCCCATTATGAAAATAGAGGTCGTGGTGCCGGAGCAGTTTCTGGGAGAGACAAACGGCGATCTCAATTCCAAGCGCGCGCGCATTGAGGAGATAGGCGAGCGCGGCACGGGGATTAAAGTAATTGACGCAAAAGTCCCGCTGTCCGAAATGTTCGGATACGTGACGAGTCTGCGATCCTTGACGCAGGGCAGAGCGTCTTTTACCATGGAATTTGATCACTACGAGGAAGTTCCCAAAAATATTGAGTCGTTGATCATTGAAGGAAAAAAGTAGGACGCTCGCCGTCATGCCGGTTCGTTCACGGGCTTCGGTCTGGACAAATGGAGCCGAAAACGTTGCGGGAGCCCTCCGTGTTCCGCGCGCGGATGCGCGCGGCCTCGGTTTCCCTTGCGGCGTTTTCTCACCATTTGTTCTCCAGCCCTCCGCAAGTTCACTCACCGGCATGACGGCTCTCTTTTGCGTGGTTGAGATGTGATGCAGGATTGCTTTTGGGGCTGGTTGCCCCTTGAGCGCGGTTGTTATGGCGCACCCGAGGTTATAGACGCCGCTTGCTTCGCCTTCTGGCAATTGGCCTTGCTGTTGATCATTCCGTGCGCCAACGGCAATGACACGGCTTCCAAGCATGCGGCCAACTGCGCGCCGTTCTTCAATAGTGCATATTTCTTCTTCGAGCTCTTTGATTGCATCGTATGCTATCCGTAATTTCTTCTTGAAGGAACGAGTCATTTCATTACTCCTTATCCGTAGATTTGTCGGACACCATCTATAGCATATACTGTATCATCTATTTTGTCAAGATTGAAGGATCGGCGGACATTTGGTACTCTTTTGATATTGTCGCCTAAAAGTTTTTGGTATGGATTTTGCAAAGATAAAAAATTTGGTGAAGGGGAACGGCGATAGAGTGATTCTTCTGGAAAACGGCGAACCCGAGGCAGTGGTCATGTCCTTTGCCGAGTACGAAAAGCTTGCCGCCGGTGTCTCGGCGCGTCAGGGATCCGAAGAAGAGATGCGGGCGGAAGAGGCGGGACTGGGGGAGACCGAGTTTATCGGCCCGGCGATGGTGTCGGCCCAGGGTACCTTTCATCGCCCCGAAGAGATCCGGCTGGAGGATTTGCCGCTTTGACCGCCATTGACTTCTTTTCTTGGTTTGGCTACACTACTATCAATTCAATAATATAAATTTTATGCTACGGGTTGGGGATTTGGGCATCAGTTGCAAGGTAACGACCCATTGATCTCGGATCGGCAACCAGTAGTTGCACTATGGCAGGGAAATTTGAACGCAGCAAACCGCATGTAAACGTCGGCACCATCGGCCACGTTGATCACGGGAAAACCACGCTGACCGCGGCCATCACCAAGGTTTTGAGCATGAAGGGGCTTCCGTCCCGCGTGGAATCCGTGGATCAGATAGACAACGCGCCCGAGGAAAAAGCGCGCGGCATCACCATCGCCCTTCATCATTCCGAATACGAGACCGAAAAGCGCCACTACGCCCACATTGACGCGCCGGGGCATGCCGATTACATCAAGAACATGATTACTGGCGCCGCACAGATGGACGGCGCGATTTTGGTTGTCTCGGCCGCAGACGGCCCCATGCCACAGACGCGGGAGCACATTTTGCTTGCCTATCAGGTCGGTGTGCCCCGCATCGTGGTCTTCCTCAACAAGTGCGACATGGTGGATGATCCGGAGCTCATTGATCTGGTGGAGGCGGAAGTGCGCGAGCTTTTGAAAAAGTATAATTTTCCCGGAGACGAGACGCCGATCATTCGCGGCTCCGCCCTGAAGGCGCTTGCCGCAATCAGCGCGGACGACGAGTGGGCAAAAAAAATTCTTGAACTGGTCGGTGCCCTTGACAGTTACGTGCCGGATCCGGTCCGCGACATTGACCGGCCGTTCTTGATGCCGGTGGAGGACGTGTTTTCCATTGAGGGCCGGGGAACCGTGGTAACCGGACGTATTGAACGAGGCAAAGTGAAAGTGAACGAAGAGGTAGAGATCGTCGGGCTGAAAGACAACCAGAAGACCATTGTAACGGGCATTGAAATGTTCAATAAATCCCTTGATGAAGGGATGGCCGGCGATAACGCGGGAATCCTCCTCCGGGGCCTGAAGAAAGAAGACGTGGAGCGCGGGCAGGTGATCGCCAAGCCCGGTTCGGTCAACCCGCACACCGAGTTTGAATCGGAAGTTTATATCCTTACCAAAGAGGAAGGCGGGCGCCACACGCCGTTTTTTGCCGGATACAAGCCCCAATTCTACATCCGCACCACCGATGTTACGGGCGAGGTTACGTTGCCTGCCGGAACCGAAATGGTCATGCCGGGCGATACGATTACGTTTACCGCGAAGCTGATTGTGCCGGTGGCTCTGGAAGAGAAGCAGCGTTTTGCGATCCGCGAGGGCGGCAAGACCGTGGGCGCGGGCGTGGTGACCAAGATTTTGAAATAGGGGTGCGCCACGTAAGTGTTCTTTCTCAAATGGCGGCAAAAAAGACAGAAGAATCATCAAAGTCACGGCTCCGGATCCGGGTGCGGGCATATGATGCCAAGATCATAGACAGTTCCGTGAAGCAGATCGTGGATACGGCAGTGCGCAATGGTGCGCAAGTCGTGGGGCCGGTTCCTCTGCCCACCGAGATTCACAAATACACCGTGAATCGTTCCAGCTTTGTGCACAAAAACGCCCGCGAACAGTATGAGATGCGCGTGCACAAGCGCCTGATTGACATCCTTTCCCCGACGCCCAAAACCATTGACTCGCTGACTAATTTGAGCTTACCGGCCGGGGTGGATATTGAAATAAAAATGTTTTGAGTTTGAATCTTTCAAGCTCCTGATCGCTTTTTGAAAAGCGATCAGGTCTTGAGTGATGCAAATCGCTCAATTCGGTTGTCACCATGAAGGCACGTAACTTGAGGATGTAGACGGTAAAAACCCGACCAGTTTTTGGCGCCGGGCAAGGCGTTTTTTTATTACCATGAAGGCGATGATCGGAGAAAAAATCGGCATGAGTCGGATTTTTGATGCCAACGGGCGTGTGGTGCCCGTGACTTTGGTGCGTGCGACTCCCAATACCGTTCTTGCGGTCAGGACTTTGGAGCGTGATGGGTATGCGGCGCTCCAGATGGGAGCGGGCAGCCGCAAGGAGAAAAATATCGCGCAAGCGCAGCGCGGGCATTTCAAGGAGCTTGGCGCGTTTGGCTCGGTACGCGAATTCCGTACCAAAGAGAGCGCATCGCGCGGCGATGTCGTAACAGTGTCCGTATTTCAGGAGGGTGATCGCGTGGCTGTCAGCGGCCTTACTAAGGCTAAGGGATTTCAGGGTGTGGTGAAGCGGCACGGTTTTCACGGAGCGCCAAAAACCCATGGCACCAAGCATGCGCATCGCGAGCCCGGCTCCATCGGGGGCGGGGGCAGAGCAGGCGGCCGGGTCGCTTCAGGCATGCGCATGGCGGGTCGCATGGGCGGGGAGCGTAAGACCCTTCGCAATTTGAAAATTGTGAAAGTGGACGCGGCGGAGAATTTGATTGCGGTGTCGGGCGCTGTACCCGGCAGACGAGGCACGCTTCTGGAGATCAGAGCTTTTTAATTGATATGAAGATTGCGGTATATAATTCAGCGGGTGAAGAAGCCGGAACCATGGAATTGCCGGACCGGATTTTCGGCGTCCGGTGGAACGCGGATTTGGTACACCAGGTGGTGGCGGGTTATGCCGCAAACCGGAGAGTTGGGAGCGCGCAGGCAAAAACACGGGGCGAGGTGCGCGGAGGCGGGAAAAAACCCTGGCGTCAGAAAGGAACCGGCAGGGCGCGTCACGGATCCATCCGCTCGCCGATCTGGAAGGGAGGCGGCGTGGCGCACGGTCCGCGCACGGATAAAGTTTACGGACGTAAGATCAATAAAAAAATGGCAAAAAAAGCTTTGTGGACCGTGCTTTCCGCAAAAGCCCGGGACGGAGAAGTGGTTGTCGTGGAGGACATGGTATTTCCGGAGGCCAAGACCAGACATGCAGCTGCTTTTTTGAAGCCGTTTTTGCAGGAAGGGAAGTTTCCGCGCATGAAAACCGGACGCGGAGTCTTAATCGCCACTGGCCGAGACAATGGGGCGATCCGCCGCGCGATGCGCAATCTTCCGTATACGGGGATGGACGAGGCGCGCAATCTCAACGCCTACGAGGTGCTTCAGTTCAAATATCTCATGTTTCCGAAGAGCGCGCTTGACACATTTGGTTCCGAATCAAAAATCACCGACCGCCAACGCGAGGTGGAAACGCAGGGTCGCAATTCTTGATTCTGATTTTTAATCCGCAATTCGTATGGCATTTTGGAGAAACATTTTAAAAAAGGAAGCTACGCAAAAATCCGAAGCCGGATCCGCGGCTGGCCCTGCTCTCGTTCATCAGGCGCCGATCCGCAAAGAATCCCTGGCAGTCCCGCGGGTTTCCAAAGATATCGCGGGTGTTTTGGTCTCTCCACAGATGACGGAAAAAACAACGCGTGAGGCGGCTGAAGGGGTCTATGTATTTAAGGTTTGGCCGCGCGCAAACAAGCATACGGTCGCGGGTGCGATTCGCAGCCGCTACGGCGTGGACGTGGAGGCGGTGCGCATGCTCAATGCTCCGGCCAAAGCCCGGGTGCGGGGGCGGGTGTCCGGTTGGAAACCGGGGTACAAGAAAGCGATGGTGAAAGTGGGCGCCGGACAGAGGATTGATTTTGAGTCATGATGTAGAACTCATTTCAATAATCTCTTTCGTTACGAAAATCTTGAATTTCGAGCGAAAACCATGAAGGTTGAGGAGGGCTACTGGATAGTAACCCGACGAGACCTGAATGGTTTGCAGCCGAAATTCAAGATTTGCAGTAGAATACGGATTATTGAAATGAGTTCTAGTGTAAAAATACGCAGCCTTGTGTACACTTTTGAGACAATGGGAGGCGAGGGCTGCTTGGTTCTGATCTTTCAGATCAGAAGCCCTCGCCGACCCTTAGCGAGGACGCCGAGTGGCGCGGACGAGCGTATCAAGAAAGTGTACACAACGCTGCGAGGAGATCTAGCCTATGAAGAAATACAGCCCTACATCGCCCGCCAGGCGCGCACCGACCTTTGTGGATTGGCGCGCGGCCATCACCAGAAAAGAACCGGAGAAGTCTCTTACGTCCGGTCGCGCGTATCATGTCGGCCGAAATTCGGCAGGGCGCATTACGGTTCGTCACAAAGGCGGGGGTGTCAAGAAGCTCTGGCGCGAGATTGATTTCCATTATGATAAAAAGGATGTCGTGGCGCGCGTTATGGCGATTGAATACGACCCGAATCGCTCCAGTTTCATCGCATTCTTGGTGTACCGTGACGGGGAAAAGCGCTATGTCCTGGCGCCCCAAAATTTGCCTGTGGGGAGTGAAGTCATCACATCGGCATCCGCGCCTCTCTCTATAGGGAATCGCCTGCCGCTTGGGAAAATCCCGCCCGGCACCATGGTATATAATGTTGAGTTGGAACCGGGTCGCGGGGCAAAGCTGGTGCGCGCAGCCGGATCCGGGGCCGTGGTGCTGGCCCAAGAAGGAGCGTACACTCATCTCTCCATGCCTTCCAAAGAAGTACGCAAGGTGAGGGGAGAGAATTGGGCTTGCGTCGGTGCGCTGTCCAATCAGGAGCACGGGTTTCTTACCATCGGGAACGCGGGCAGGAATCGGCGCATGGGGGTACGCCCGACTGTGCGCGGAACGGCGATGAATCCGGTTGATCATCCGCACGGCGGAGGAGAGGGCCGTACGCAGGTTGGGCGCCGCCGGGGCCCGGCAACGCCTTGGGGCAAGCCCGCGCGCGGAGTGAAGACTCGCAAGAGACGCAAAAAGTCGGATCGTCTTATTTTGCAGAGGAGAGGTTAACCTTGTATGTCTCGATCGCTCAAAAAAGGACCGTACATCCATCCGAGTATCGTCAAACACATGTCCCGCGCTCAAGCGGGCGGGAAAACCGTGATCAAGACATGGTCCCGCAATTCCGTGATTACGCCGGAGATGATCGGCTATACCTTCGGGGTGCACAACGGCCGGGCGTTTCCCGAAGTGCACGTCATGGAAGACATGGTGGGGCACCGCCTGGGCGAATTTGCGCCCACCCGGAAGTTTGTCCGGCACGGCGGAAAGATTCAAAAAGAAATTGAGCAAAAAGCCCAGGATGTTGAACGGGAGAAAGCGGCCGCGCAGAAATCAAAATCGTAAACGCGCCGACTCTCTCATCGCCTTTTATGGATATCAAAGGATCAATCAACTATCTTCATATAGCGCCCCGCAAGGTACGCTTGGTTGGAAATGCGATCAGGGGCATGGAGGTTATCCGGGCCCAGATGATGCTCCGGCAGATGCCCCAGCGTTCCGGCGTCCCGTTTCTCAAACTGTTGCAGTCGGTCACGGCAAACGCCGTTCATAATTTTCAGCTGGGCTCGCAGAGCTTTTATATAAAAGAAGTCCGGGTGGATCCGGGTCCCGTGGCAAAGCGTTTTCGTCCGCGCGCATTCGGCCGGGCGAGCCAAATCAAAAAACGGACGAGTCATGTGCGTATCGTATTGGGAATCAAGGAGGAAGTGTCGGGTACCCAAACGCCTACGTCCCGAGTCCAGAGCGAGCCCATAGTCCGTGATTTGGCGCTCACGGATATCTCATCGGGCTCGTCGGGCAGGAGTCCGCGCGGGAAAACCCGCGAGACATCGTCCCCGACGCGGGGCCGGAAGAGTCCGGCCGGATTCGTCAAGAAAATATTTCAACGCAAAGTCATATGACTCACCGAGTGCATCCCTATATTTTCCGCATCAATCAGCTGACAACCTGGCGGTCGCGCTGGTTCAGCGGTAAAAAATTTGCCGCATACCTGCGGGAAGATACGCTGCTTCGGGAATGGCTTATGAAAAAACTTCGCGCCAATCACATTGACGCGATTGAAATGGAGCGTGGGCCCAATGTCCTGTCCATTATCATCAAGACTTCGCGCCCCGGCCTCTTAATCGGCCGCGGGGGAGAGGGCATACAGCAATTGAAGCGCGCCATAGACCAGGAGTTGGCAAGACTCGCGCGCAGGGTCCGCAGGCCCCTTGAGAAACAGGAGGTGAAGGTTTCGGTGGAGGAGGTGCGCTCGCCCGAATCCCATGCCGCCATCGCCGCCCAGATGCTGGTTGAGGACTTGGAAAAGCGGATGTCATTCCGGCGCGCTCTCAAAACAGCTTTGGAAAAAAGTGCGGGAGCAAAGGACGTCAAGGGTGTCAAGATTGCGATGAAGGGCCGCCTGGACGGCGCGGAGATGGCGCGTTACGAGTGGGCCAAAAAAGGCAGGATTCCTTTGGCAACGCTTCGCGCCAACATTGACTACGCCGAGAAAACGGCGTATACCGCATATGGAACCATTGGCGTAAAAGTATGGATTTACAAGGGTGACGTATTTGAGAAAGAGCGATCTTGACACTTATGTTGCAGCCAAAGAAAGTAAAACACCGAAAGTGGCAGAAACGTGCATCAAGCGGGGTGGAGACGCGGGGCACCCAGCTTGCCTTCGGCACGTACGGCTTGAAATCCCTTGAAGCGCGCTGGATCACGGCCCGCCAGATCGAGGCTGCGCGCCGCGCAATGACGCGCTACATTCAACGGGGCGGCAAAGTGTGGATCCGTATTTTTCCCGACAAGCCGGTGACCAAGAAGCCTCCGGAGGTAACGCTGGGCGGGGGCAAGGGATCGGTGGATCACTATGTGGCCGCCGTGCGCCCGGGCAAGATTCTGTTTGAAATGGACGGGGTCTCCTTGCAGGCCGCCGGAGAGGCGATGCGTCTCGCGGCGCACAAGCTGCCGGTGAAGACCAGATTTATCCAAAAAAATTCATGAGTATGAAAGCGCGCGAGCTTAAGCAAAAGTCCACAGAAGAGTTGGCTGCCCTGCTTGGTCAGAAGCGAAGCGAGCTGGCGGGGCAGTCCTTCCTTGTGCGCCAGAAAAAGTTGAAGAATGTAAGAGGGCGCGCATTCTTGCGAAAAGACATCGCGCGCATCCTTACCATGATCCGCCTATGAGAAAGCTCAAAGGAATAGTATGGTCGCATAAGATGTCCAAAACCGCTGTCGTGCGGGTGGATCGGCTTGTGCGTCATCCTCGTTACCACAAGTACTATCGTCTGTCCAGGAAATTCAAAGCGGAAACCGGCCCGGATCACTACCAGGCGGGCGACCGGGTCGTCATCCAGGAGGTGAGGCCTCTGTCGCGGGAGAAACGATGGAAGATCGTGGAGCGTATTGCACGTCCGGACGGAGCCGTCGCGGACGATGCCGGATCATCGGGAGAGGAGCCGGAAGCCGGCGCTTTATCATAATATGCGTATATGATTCAGACCCGTACCATGCTGAATGTAGCCGATAACTCAGGGGCAAAACTGCTCCAGGTGATTAAAGTATTGGGTGGTTCGCGCCGGAGATACGCGGGACTCGCCGATGTCGTGGTGGCATCGGTAAAAATCGCCGAACCCCGACATCAGGTAAAGAAGAAAGACGTCGTGCGCGCCGTTGTCGTGCGAGTCAGGCAGCCGCACCGCAGAGCCGACGGCTCCTACATCCGTTTTGATGAAAACGCCGCGGTGATAGTGGACGGGGTTGAGCCCAAAGGAGGACGCATCTTCGGCCCGGTGGCGCGCGAATTGGCAGAGGCCGGATTTACGAAAATCGTCTCACTCGCTTCAGAGGTGCTGTAGAGCTTTGGTATGCAGATACGAAAAGGGGACAGGGTAAAAATTATCTCGGGCAACGACAAGGGAAAACAAGGAAAGGTCCTTGGGGTGTTTCCTCGCCCAGAGAAGATCGTGGTGGAAGGAGTGAACGTCAAAAAGAAGCACGTGCGTCCGCGACGCCAGGGAGAGCGGGGGGAACTCGTGCGCATACCCGCACCTTTTGCGGTTTCGCGCGCAATGATCGTATGCCCTTCCTGCGGCCGGGCCGTACGTGTTGGCAGGCGTCAAGACGGCGGGGAAAAAATCAGAATCTGTAAAAAGTGCGGAGAGACCATCACATGATATCACTGCAGGAAAAATACCAAAAAGAAGTCATTCCCGCGATGCGGGGACAATTTGGCTATCCAAACGTCATGGCCGTGCCGCGCATTGAGAAGGTCGTGGTCAATGTCGGGATCGGGAGAATACGGGACGAAAAAGAGCGCGCCGAAATTGCAAAATATGTCGGCCTGATCACGGGCCAGAAACCAGAGGTAAGGCCGGCGCGAAAAGCCATCGCCTCATTTAAGACGCGCGCTGGGCTGGTCATCGGCTACCGGGTGAGCTTGCGGGGCAGCCGCATGTATGATTTTCTCGCGCGTCTGATCCATGTGGCACTCCCCCGGACCCGCGACTTCAAAGGCCTGGGGGAGGGCTCGTTGGATCAAAGCGGCAATTTGACGGTCGGGGTTAAAGAGCATATAGTATTTCCGGAGATCGTCGGTGAAGATTATCGCTTTTTATTCGGATTGGAAGTGACGGTGGTAACCAGCGCCCATACGCGCCAGGAGGGACTGGCCTTGTTGAAACTGATGGGATTTCCTTTGAGAAGTGAGACGGATTCCGAGTCGGGTGCTGCCAAGAGGCGGCGATGAGTATCTTGACGATTCTTCCATTTATTTTTCATCAATGGCAAAACAGTCCGTTATCGCCCGGTCGCTCAAGCCTCCCAAATATAAGTCGCGGGTAGTGCGCCGTTGTTTCCGTTGCGGGCGCAAGCGCGGATACTTGGGGGATTTTGACTTGTGCAGAATTTGTTTTCGCGAACTCGCCAACCGGGGAGAAATACCCGGCATTACCAAATCAAGCTGGTGACAGACTTATGGATCCGGTTTCCGACATGTTTATTCGCATAAAAAATGCGCAGCGCGCGGGCCACCAACGCGTTCAGATTCCGTATTCGCGCCTGAAACACGAAATCGCAAAAGTTCTGGAACGGCACGGCTTTCTCGATCAGATAGAACGCAGAGGCAAACGGGTCCGGAAAGTGCTGGAGGTGGGCTTGAAGGGGGGCAAGGATGCCCCGGCCGTCCATGACATAGCGTTCATCTCCAAGCCAAGCCGCCGCCTGTATTCTTCTTGGCGCGAATTGCGCGCTCACGGCCGGCGCGGGATTGTCGTGGTTTCCACGCCCAAGGGTGTCATGAGCGGCGCAGAGGCGCGTGCGGCCAAAGTCGGCGGAGAACTCATCGCGGAAGTTTGGTAAGGCAACACACCACATCTACTATGTCTCGCATCGGGGAAAAACCAATCATGATTCCTTCCGGAGTTACGGTCAACGTATCGGCGGGCCGCATTGTCGTCAAGGGCTCCAAAGGAGAGCTTGTTCGTGTCTGCCATCCGGAGATTGAAATCCGTATGGAGGACGGACGTCTTGTGGTGGTTGCGCGCCGGAACAATCTCAAAAATAGCGCGCTCTGGGGTTTGTGGCGGTCTTTGGTGGCAAACATGGTGGAGGGAGTTGCATCGGGGTTTGAAAAAAAGTTGGAAATTGAAGGGGTCGGGTACCGCGCGGCGTTGGAGGGCGATACGCTGGTGCTGCAGGTCGGGTTTTCCCATCCGGTGCGCGTTTCCATACCCGCCGAGATTTCTTTGAAGGTGGAAAAAAACGTAATGACAGTGTCAGGAGCTGATAAACAAAAGGTGGGGGAAATGGCCGCGCGCATCCGGGCCCTGAAAAAGCCCGAGCCGTATAAGGGCAAGGGGATTCGTTATCAGGGAGAGACGATCCGCCGCAAAGCAGGGAAAAAAGCAGTCGCATCCGCATAAAGATTTTTTCTCGCGTATCTATGAATGCAAAACACACAAGAGAAAAGCGAATCCGGAGGCATCGGCGCATCCGTGCCCGCATGCATGGGACGGCCGAGCGGCCGCGCATGAGTGTGTTTCGATCTTCCCGCTATATATGGGTTCAGCTGATTGACGATGTCGCCGGACACACCTTAATTTGGGCAAGCGACCGTATGGATGCCGGAAAAGGAAAACCGTCGGCGCGGGCCGGAAATGTCGCATCGGCCGCGCGAGTCGGAGAATTGATCGCAAAGCGCGCCCTGGAGAAAAATATTCAATGCGCAGTTTTTGACCGCGGGGGATATCGGTATCATGGCGCCGTCAAAGCCCTGGCGGACGGGGCGCGAAAAGCGGGCTTAACGTTATGATGGCATCACCATACAGAGGGCGCGCGGAGTCGCGAATGCGGACGCGCTCGGAATTTGATCAAAAAGTTCTTGATATCCGTCGCACGGCGCGTGTGGTTGCGGGCGGAAGGCGCTTCTCTTTCCGCGCCACCGTGATCATCGGAGATCGTGCGGGGCAGGTGGGCGTAGGCGTGGGCAAGGGGGCGGCGGTTGCCGAGGCGGTGGAGAAGGGCGCACGCCGCGCCCGCGCCTGCTTGGTGCGCGTGCCGATCACCGAGGCAAAAACGATTCCGCATGAGGTGGCGGCAAAATATTCGGCTGCCCGGGTGCGCTTGGCACCCGCGCGCGAGGGCCGCGGGCTGGTGGTGGGCGGGCCTATCCGGATGATTGCGGATCTTGCCGGCATCAAAAATATGTCGGCAAAAATCCTCGGCCGCACCGCCAACAAGCTCAATAATGCCCGTGCGACGATGGAGGCGCTTAAAAAGCTGAAGCCATCAACAAGCAAGCGGCCAGGGGGGACAAATGAGACGGTTTCCTCCACCGTGGGGTCGTAACGTTCGTCATTCTTTCAATCTATGCAGTTGCATCACGTAACAAGAAGCCATCCGCAGAGAAAAGCCCGGCGCATAGGACGCGGAGGGAAACGCGGCACCTACTCGGGCCGCGGGATCAAGGGATTGGGCGCGCGCGCCGGAGGAAAATTCCGTCCGGAGGAGCGCGATATTTTAAAAAAGATTCCCAAGCTGCGCGGCTATAAATTTAAATCCCGTCGGCAAAAGCCCGCGGTGGTCAATATTGCCGATTTGATGCGCCGGTTCCCGGACGGAGCGCTGGTCAGTCCCGAGACTCTGCTTCGCATGGGCCTCATGCGCAGGACCAAGGGACGCGTCGGGCGGGTAAAAATCCTTGGGAACGGCACCTTGAAGAAAAAGTTTGTGTTTCGGGACGTTTCCTTTTCGCGTTCCGTAAAAGAAGCCGCGGCCGTGCCCGCCACGGCCGGAGTGGGGCGCTGATAAAGGCGGCAATGAATGTATATGTTTAAAAAACCATCCCTCTTTTTTTCCGTACCGGATCTGCGCAAAAAACTCTTTTTTATCCTGGGCATTTTGATTCTGTTCCGCGCCTCTGCCGCGATTCCGGTACCCGGGGTTGACCCGGTGCGCTTGAAGGCGTTTCTTGCCGGAAACCAATTTTTCGGCCTTCTGAACGTTTTCTCCGGCGGAGCGCTCAACAATCTTTCCGTGGTGATGCTGGGCGTGGGGCCGTATATCACCGCATCCATTATTATGCAGCTGGGGACGATGATCGTGCCCCGTCTCAAGGAACTCTACCAGGAAGAGGGAGAAGCCGGCCGGGAACGTTTTAATCAGTATGCGCGCCTGCTGACGGTTCCGCTCTCATTTCTGCAGGGATACGGACTTTTGGTCCTTCTCATCCGTCAGCAGATCATCCCGCCGCTCACACTCTTCGGATATCTTTCCAATCTCATCGTGATCTCGGCCGGGACCATGTTTCTTATGTGGCTGGGAGAATTCATCACCGAGCAAGGGCTCGGCAACGGGGTTTCCATTCTGATTCTTGGCGGGATTCTCGCCCGGCTGCCGCAATCGCTCCAGCAGGAATTTTTCACCTTTACGCCTGATAAAATCCCCGGGTATCTGGGATTTCTTGTGGTCGCGGTTTTGGTGATCGCAGGAGTGGTGGTTGCTTCGGAAGGCGAGCGCGCCATTCCGGTTTCCTACGCCAAGCGCATCCGTGGCAATCGGGTCTACGGAGGGGCCTCCACCCATCTTCCTTTGCGCGTCAATCAGGCGGGGGTGATCCCGATCATATTCGCGGTCTCCGTGATCCTTTTTCCGGGGCTCATCGGAAGTTTCCTTGCCGGAATGCCCAATCCCTTTGTCCAGCGCCTCGCCCAGTTTCTCTTGCAGATTTTCAACAATCGGCTTCTCTACGGCGTCATCTATTTCCTGCTGGTATTCGTGTTCACGTATTTCTATACGGCGGTCACGTTTGATCCCGAAGCGCTTGCGCAGAATCTCCAAAAACAAGGAGGGTTCATCCTGGGCATCCGCCCGGGTCAGCCCACGGCAGAGTATCTGACGCGGATCTTGTCGCGCATTACGATTGCCGGAGCATTGTTTTTGGGAGTGATCGCGATTCTGCCTCTTATCGTGCAGGAGATTTTCGGCATCCGCACGCTGACCATCGGGGGGACCGCGCTCCTGATCGTCGTATCCGTCATTATTGAAACCATGAAGCAGGTTGAGGCGCAGCTCGTCATGCGCGAATATGAACAGATATAAATATCCATGGCTCATCCCGCACAGGACAAATTGACATTCGTAGTCTTGGGCCGTTCGGGTTCCGGAAAAGGGACCCAGGCCCGGCTTCTGATTGAGCGGCTCAAAGGCGCGGGAGTATGTCACATGGAGACCGGCAGATTCATCCGCACCCTGATGATCCAATACGACAATCCTTCCACGCATATCGCGCGCGAAGCCATGGCGCACGGACGCATTCATCCTTCGTGGTTTGCCGCCTACGGCTGGCTTCGGGAATTTATTGAAGGCGGATGCGCTGCGCATCATCTTGTCTTTGACGGCGCATGCCGCCGGATGTGGGAAGCAAAACTCTTGGATGAGGTCATGAAGTGGCACCAGCGTTCGTTGCCGTTGTGCATCTATATTGACGTAAGCCGCCGGGAGGCTTACCGTCGGCTTTTGAGCCGGGGGCGGGCCGACGACAAGCCGGCAACCATAAAAAATCGCCTTGATTATTTTCCCCGCGAGGTGATGCCGGTTGTCCGGTATTATCAGGCTGCGGGCCGCATGATCCGTGTGAGCGGGGAGTTTGCGCCGGAAGGGGTGTGGGAGCAAATTGATGCCGCGCTGCACAAACGTCTGGGAAAGGCATGGCCGTTACCGTCAAAACGCCCCAAGAAATAAAATTGCTGCGGGAGGGAGGCAGGCGCCTTGCTGCGATTCTGCATAAGATTGCCGCCTCCGCGCATCCCGGAATTTCCACCTGGGAATTGGATCAGCGCGCCGAGCGTTTGATTCTTGAATCCGGCGGAGTTCCCGCATTCAAGGGGTATCGGGTCCGCGAGGCGCGAAGCGCGTATCCTTCCAGCATCTGTACGTCTCTCAACGACGAGGTGGTACATGCGATTCCCCGGGAGGGGCGCTTTTTGAAAGAAGGCGATATTATTGGTTTGGATATTGGCATGCGCTGGCCGATGACGGGTGTCGGAGACAAGAGGCGGGAGAGATACGGAGGACTGGTAACGGATATGGCCCTTACGATCGGCATCGGGAAGATTTCTTCGGACGCCGAGCGCCTCATCCGCGCAACCCGGGAAGCTCTGGATATCGGCATTGGCGCAGCGCGGCCCGGCAGGCGCGTGGGGGATATCGGCGATGCCATCAGTGCCCATCTCAAAAAAGGACATTTCGGGATTGTGCGGGATCTTGCGGGCCACGGCGTGGGATATGAACTTCACGAAGAGCCGCTCATCCCCAATTACGGAAGGCCGGGCACGGGCCCGGAACTGCGCGAGGGCATGGTCATTGCGATTGAGCCCATGGCAACGCTTGGGGGAGAAGAAATCGTCTTGGATGACGATGAGTGGACGTTCCGCACTGCCGACGGGTCGCTTGCCGCACACTTTGAACACACGATTGCGATCACCGGGGATGGCGCACAGATACTGACAGCCCTCTGATTTTAGCCGCAAAGCGGAAACCGCGGGGGGGGTCCCCGCGTAGTTCAGCCGGCCATACACCGTTTTTCTTTTTCGCGGTTCCGCCCGCATTGCTTTTTGGAGGACACCTGAATACAATACGGGTGTATGCGATATTTGGGAATTGATTACGGTAGGCGCAGGATAGGAGTGGCGTATTCGGATGAAGAAGGGCGTATCGCATTTCCCGACCGGGTCATCGCGGCCGGTCGTGATGAGGCCGCCATAAAAGAAATCGTGCGTCTCGTATCCGGCGCCGGAGCCAAGGAGATCGTCATCGGGCTTCCGTTGGGTTTGGACGGCAAGGAGACGGAAGAATCCGGCCGCGTGCGCGCATTTGCCCGGAGTCTGGGCCAGGCGGCACAGCTCCCCGTACATCTGGAAAATGAGATTTTGACGAGCAGAATGGCGACTCACGTCGGCGTTGCCAAGGAGATGCGCGATGCGGCATCAGCAGCGTTCATTCTGCAATCCTATCTGGATAAAGAAAACCGATCGTAATGTATCTCTCCTGGGTTATCCCGGCATACAACGAAGAAAAACTTATTGAGAAAACGTTGCGGGAAGTGGACGCTTTTTTGCGCGCCAAAAATTTCCCCGACGGATATGAAATCATCGTCGCCAATTCCGCATCAGGCGACCATACCGCTCAGATCGTAGAGATGCTTCAGGCCCAGATCCCCGGCCTGCGGCTTTTGAATGTGAAAAATAAGGGCAAGGGGTGGGCGGTTAAGCAGGGAATGCTGGGTGCGATCGGACGGATTCGTCTTTTCGCGGATGCGGATAATTCGGTTTCCCCGGACCAGCTGGAAAAATTTCTGCCGTTTGTCTGTGCCGAGCCGCGGGGAGGGGAATGCTTTGACGTGGTCATCGGCTCCATTGAAATTGCCGGCGCCACGATTGAGGAACACGCGCAGTGGTACCGCCGGATGCTGGGGAGGCTTGCCAAGTACGTGATACGCGCGGTTTCGGGTCTCTGGAGCATCCACGATTCCCAGCGCGGGTTTAAAGTTTTTACGGCCCGGGCCGCAGACGCGATTTTCAGCCGCCAGACAATCATGGGCTGGGGCTTTGACATTGAGGTTTTGCTGATTGCGCAAATCCACGGCTTCCGGATCAGGGAGGTGCCGGTACGCTGGATCAATGCGCCCGATTCAAAGGTCCGGCTGGGCGCCTACCTCACGACGTTCGGAGAGCTTTTGCGGATTAAGCGGAATCATGTGACGGGAGTATACCGATGAAAGAGAAGCAGAAAAAATCCATTTCGGAATTGCGCCAGGATGTGGTCTCCGGCGATTGGGTCGTGATTGCGACCGGACGGGCCAAGCGGCCCCATGATTTTTTAAACGAGCCGAGGCCGCCTTTCCGCCAGCCAAAGCAAACGTGCCCTTTTGAGACGCTTCATGCCGATGCCCTCATCGTGCATGCCTCTGACGGCCTGGGGCGCGGGAGCCGGTGGTGGACGCAGGTCATCCCGAACAAGTATCCGGCGTTTGGAATCGGGGTGTGCGGGAAGCGCCGCTGGGTGGGGCCGTACCGATGGACAGAAGGGGTGGGTGCCCATGAGATTGTGGTAACACGCGACCACGAGCGGTCGTTTGCCCAGATGAGCGATGAGGAGGCCGACTTGGTGGTGCGCGCCTATCAGGAGCGATATATTAGGCTCCAGAACGAAAAGTGCAGCGAGTATATTTCCATATTTCACAATCACGGCCGACTATCGGGTGCTACGATCTCGCACCCCCATTCCCAGATCGTGGCGTTGCCGGTGATACCTCCGGATGTGGGTCGCAGCCTGGAAGGATCGGTGGCATATTTCCAGCGCCATCGCTCCTGCGTGCACTGCGCGGTGATCCGCTACGAACTCTCGGTCAAAGAGCGTCTGGTGTATGAAAATGATACGTTCCTCGTGATAGCGCCCTATGCGTCCAAGACCGCATTTGAGATGCGCATATTTCCAAAAGCGCACTGCGTACATTTCGCAGATATGGACGGCGCCCAGCTTGTAGGATTTGCCAATGCGCTGCGTATGGCGCTTGCGAAATTATATGCGGGGCTGAAGAATCCGGATTATAATTTTTTTCTCCACACCGCTCCTCCAGGCAAGAGAGGAGAGTTCTCCCACTACCACTGGCACATGGAGATTTTGCCCAAGACCGCGATCTGGGCGGGGTTTGAAATAGGGACCGGCATAGAAATTTCTACGATTGCTCCCGAGGCGGCCGCGGCGTTTTTGGCCAACGTGAAGATATAAATATGAAGACCCGAGGAAAAATCATTATCGCAAATTGGAAAATGAATCCTGCGGGTCGGGACGGCGCGGTTGCGCTGGCCCGCCAGATTGAATCAGAGCTTGAGGAGTGCCGTTGGGTTGAGGTGGTCGTGGCACCTCCGGCTCCGTTTATCCTTCCGGTCTCGCAGGTTCTCCGGCGGGCCAAGCTCGGCGCCCAGAATGCGTTTTGGGAAGAGGCGGGTCCTTACACCGGCGAGACGTCCTGGAGCCAGCTTAAGGATCTGGGCGTGGACCATGTTATTTTGGGGCATTCGGAGCGCAGGATTCACCTGGCTGAAAGTGACGAGATGATTGCCCGTAAAGTCGCCTCTGTCGCCGGGCATGAAATGAAAGCCGTTGTGTGTGTCGGAGAGCGGAACCGTCCGGATGCGGATATTTCGGCGGAGGTGGAGACACAGTTGAGGGCGGCCATTGCCGGATTGAAGCGGAGTCTCCTCAAAAACGT
>CAYXAG010000003.1:10142-20767 GCA_964462235.1 uncultured Candidatus Saccharibacteria bacterium | reverse complement strand
CTCCTGCCAGCACCACCTCCAGCCGCAGTTTTCTATTGGCTCCGACATAAATCATGGCGCTCCCCCGCTCACGAATTTCTATCTCCTCGTCTGTCGCCTCCGGATCAATCCGGATTTCTTTTTCTTCGCCGCTCCGAATCATCATAAAAATACAAATCATTTTTCAATCAATGTTTCAAAACGATCGTTTTGAAACATTGATTGAGAATTTTTTATTTGGCGTCAGCCGATGCTTCCGGTCATTTCCATCCGGATCAGACGGTTGAGTTCCAGGGCATAATCCAACGGGAGCTCTTTTGATATGGGATCCAGAAAACCCGATAAAATAAGATCCAGCGACTGATCCTCGGTCAGGCCGCGGGACCGCAGGTAAAATAATTGATCGTCCGTGATGCGGTTTACGGTTGCCTCGTGCGCGATGGCGACATCGTCTTCGTATATTTCCATCCGCGGATAGGTATCGGACTGGGAGTGTTCATCCACCAGAAGCGCGTCGCACTGCACGTGCGCTTTGGCGCCCGCAGCGCCTTTTGCGATTTTTAATAAGCCCCGATAGCTTGAGCGGCCGCCCGCAAGTGAGATGGATTTTGATATGACGCGCGAATTCGTATGGGGCGCCCCGTGCAAAACTTTGGCGCCCGTATCTTTCCATTGACCGGCGCTGGCAACGGCGATGTTGAGGTGGTGCGCCGACGCTCCCCTGCCCATAAGAATAGACATGGGATAGAGCATAGTCGCCTTGGAGCCGAGGGAGCCGCCGATCCATTCCATCTTGGCGTCTTCGCCAACGAGCGCGCGCTTGGTGTTTAGATTATAGACGTTTTTTGACCAATTCTGGATCGTGGTATAGCGCACCTGCGACCCCTTTTTTGCAAAAATCTCCACGACCGCCGAGTGCAGCGAATCTGTGGAGTATTTGGGCGCGGTGCACGATTCTATATAATGAACACTCGCCCCTTCCTCTGCGATGATGAGCGTATGTTCAAACTGGCCGGACTGCACAGCATTCATGCGAAAATATGTCTGCAATGGCAGATCAACTTTCACGCCGGCAGGCACATAGACGAAACTCCCGCCGCTCCACACTGCGCCATGCAAAGCGGAAAATTTGTGATCGGCTATGCCGACGCATCGCGTCATGAAGTATTCACGGACAAGATCCTGATATTTTTTCACTGCCGTATCGGTGTCGGTGAAAATGACGCCTTGTTTTTCCCATTTTTCTTTCAGGCGCGCATAAAATCCTTCGGACTCGTACTGGCCCACGAGGCCCGCCAGAAATTTCTGCTCCGCCTGCGGAATGCCCAACGAATCATAGACAGATTTGATGTCTGACGGCACCTCATCCCATGTCTTGAACTGTCTCTCGTCCGGTCGGATAAAAAAAGTGATATCGTCAAAATTGAGCCCCGACAGATCAACGCCCCACCCAGGCATTTCTTTTTGCGCAAAAATCTTGTACGCGGCCAGGCGTTTGGCACGCATCCATGCCGGCTCGCTTTTCAACCACGATATCTCCTCCACCACGCGCGCGGATATGCCCCGGCCGGTGCGCGAAACCCACCGTTCGGGACTCGCACGCTCCCACTCCCGTATGGCGAGCGAGTCTGCGATCAATACGCTGTCTTGCATATTTTTATGTGTCTCCTGCCAATGATTCAAATCCCCTTTCTTCAATCTCACGCACGAGATCTGTGCCGCCGCGCCGCGCAATCGCTCCGTCTTTCATGATGTGCACGGCCTGCGGTTTTAAAAATTCGCTGACGCGGCCGGTATGCGTGATCACCACAAGCGCCCGTTCGGGGCTCATCCATGCGTTTAATGATTCGGCAGCGGCGCGCACGCCGTCCACGTCCAAGCCCGAATCAAATTCATCCAAAATCGCAAGAGTCGGCTTCAGGACATGCAGTTGCAGAATCTCGCTTCGTTTTTTTTCGCCTCCGGAAAATCCTTCATTGAGATTGCGCTCAAGTAGGGACGGGCGCATGCGGGTCTCAAAGGCAAGACGCGCCAGCTGCCCACGAAATTCCTCTGGGGACGGAACGCTCTCTCCGCGGCAAGCCAAAGCCGCACGCAGATACGGCACCATGCCGACCCCCGAGATCTCTATCGGATGCTGGAATCCCAGATAGAGGCCCTTTTTTGCGCGCTCCTCCGGAGAAAGCCCGACCATATCCTGGCCACAAAATTTCATCACCCCTCCTGTTACCGATACCGCCGGATGCCCCATCATGACGTGTGCCAAGGTGGTTTTCCCCGAGCCGTTGGGGCCCATGATAAAATGAACCTCGCCGGAATGAACCGCAAGATCCACGCCCTTCAATATCTCTTTTCCTCCGGCTGATGCGCGCAACTCATGTATCAAAAGCAAAGGAGGCATAACAAAAAAGATTTCACGTATTGCAATCGTATGCCCCCGCCGACACTCGTGTCAAATCACCGTTGATCGCTTTGCGAATAATCATTCATGGATGCAGTAATTCTTTTGCGCGTTCCAAAAATCTGTCGTCGCCATACTTCTCTTTGAGAGAGAACCACCATTCCGCGCCCCAGAGATAGTAATCGTCAAAGCCGGCATTGCGGGCAAATCGGATGGTTTCGTCAAAATATGCCGGACTAAACAGCTGCGTTTGCTCTTCATAGGAGAGTTCGGCAATCCCGGCCTTGCCCCACGGCTCGGCTTGCAATTCTGCAACAATGAATTTCTTTTCCGGCTCCTTGACAAGCCGCCGTACGATCTTTTGTTTCAGCCGGAAAAAACTGGGTTCAAACGGATAATGGATCACACCCACAAGCCAACCCCAAGACGGAGAATAGACTTCGCGGTACAAAGAACTGCCGAAGATGTCCCCCGCGTGCGCGGCGCGGTACCATGATCCGAATTCTCCGGCATCGGTGACCAGCACCGGCCGCGATGCATCAAGTGAGCGCACCAGTCCAATCTCTTTTTCAAAAAAATCAGCGGGGCGTGACTCGCATCCGGTACCGAAGCGGAAGAACGGCTCGTTTTCAAGCTGCCAGATTTTAATAGTGGGATTGGCCCGATACCGGCTGACAGTCGCCTCAACATATCCCCGGAGCACTTCTTCCCGCTCCTCGGCGGACAGTGCGCGCACCCAATTCGGCACATGACATTCGGGCCAGCGCGGCGTTTTCATGCCCAAAGCCAAAATCACCTCAATCGGTTTTCCCCTGATTCGCTGTAACATCCAGTCAATGTCTGAAAAATCATACTGTCCACGGATTGATTCAATGTCGTCCCAATACGCGATGAGCCGGATCTTTCGCGGCTGCAATTCCTCAATAATCGCGGTGAAGTTCTTCTGCCAGTCAAGCCCGAGCTCGCGGCTGAATTTCTGGGAAAATGAGACGCCCCATGCAATGGGCCGCGCCGGATCAACGGGGATACCCTGGGCATACGAGGCAAACCCGAGCGATACGAGGCCGAGCCCGATCAGCGCGGTTGCAATTATTTTTAACGCCTGCGTCCATCCGGCGGAGCGTTCGTGCAAGACATACCAGCCCGCGACGAAAATAACAACATACCGCAGACCCTGCGTCGCATCCACGAGCGCCGGATGTGCGAGAAAAATAGCAACGCTCACGAGTGCGGATCCGGCAGCGCCCCAGACGCGGTTGGCCATGTACCAGACGCCTGTCGCGGCCCGGACTCCGCCCGAGACCGCCACGATGCGCCGCCGGATTTTCGGTATGAGCAGCAAGGAAAGCGCGAAAATTATTCCGCCCATGCGGGGCCAAAAAAATCCGGCAAGGAAATCCGCCCGCTCAAACGTGATCTTGGTCAGCACGTTTGCCACGCCGAAACAAAAACCCGCGCCGAGCGACAACCACACGATAGCCGTGCGCAATTCTTTCTTCTCGGTGAGGAAAAACAAAAAAGCGCCGGCAACGAGCAACGCAAACGCAAAGAAATCTCCGTAGCCGAGCGCGCCACGGCCCACGGCGCGCCCCACGGCAAACGTTGCCACGGGCGAGAACACAGCCACGATCCCCAAAGCCCCGATGACATCCGCGGTGCTCATGGCAAAGAAAATGCAGAGCATCCCTGCGATAAAGAACATTCCGGCGACCAGTGCGAGCGGAATGGCTGAAATGGGGATCGTTGCCGCACCCAGCGGCAAGAGCAGAAGAGAAAATATCCCGAGCAATCCGAACCAAAACGTATAGACCGCGGGATCAGAAATCCTCCGTTTCAAAAGCAATTTGTCGCACACCGCCGAGGCGCCCAGGATGATCTGCGCCGCACTGGCGACTATCAACCACGTCATACGTGACCGCTGCTCGCTGCAATGATCTTTTTATATTCCCACGCGCTCGGACGGATTTTCCGCTCAAGCGTTTTATAATCCATCTCCACGAGCCCAAACCGCGGCCAAAATCCATTTTCCCATTCAAAATTATCCAAAAGTGACCAATGAAAGTACCCCCGCACATCCGCGCCTTCCTGCATGGCTTTGGCTACCCATTCCAGATGTTCGCGAATAAACGCGCTGCGCTCCTCATCGCGCGCATCCGCAAGACCGTTTTCCGTAATATAGATCGGTTTGCAATACGGTGATAATTCTTTCAGGAGATGATAGATGCCTTCCGGATAAATTTCCCAGCCAAGATCGCTCATACGTTTATTTTCATTGTCCTGAATGCCCCATTGAGACTTGCATGGGTTTAATCTGACGCGCGAATGAAAATAATACTGGAGGCCGATGAAATCAGAATGCGCGATATAGTGTTTTAAAAACGGATAATTCCTCCACCAACCCACAAGCTTCATGGTGAGCAGATGCCACGGCATACGATTATACGGCTCAAAGTAGACGAGGCTCTCGCTGATGCCGACCTGCGCTTCAGGAGCTATCTTTTTCATTGCGTCATACACACCAACATACGTTTCGGCTAAAATCTTTAACACGCGATAATAATCAAAGACGCGATTTTTGTATCCGGGCGGGCGGCCTCCGAGAAAATATCCGTGCCGCGCGTGTGTCTCCGGCTCATTGTATACGCCCCAAAATTTTACGTCATCTTTATACTCGCCCACAACGCGTTGGACGAACCGCATAAATGATTCGCCGGCTTTTTTATGCAGCCATCCTCCGCGCTCCGCAAACCACAGCGGCAGCGTCCAATGCCACAAAGTTACGAACGGCTCCATGCCGCGCTGGCGGAGCGCTGCGATGACTTGGCGGTAGTGTTCTATTTCTTTTTCATTGAATTTCCCTTCTTCCGGTTCAATCCGCGACCATTCTATGGAAAAGCGGTGCGCATTATGGCCAAGTTGTTTGGCAATGTCAAAGTCCTCGCGAAAGCGATGATAGTGGTCGCAGGCAATGCCGGAAATATAATTTTCCGGATGAGTCGCCCGCTCTTTCATCAGCGGCCACGATGGCAAACTTCCGTTTTTTTTCTGGGCTTCGGCCGCAAGACGCCGGGCATTCCGCAATTCCCACTTGCTCCAGTCATTATGATTGCCGCCCTCAACCTGATGAGCCGCAACTGCGGCACCCCATAAAAAGTTTTTTGGGAAAGGGGGTTGCGACATAGAGATACTGCCGCCTACCCGTGCGTCCCGCGGCGCGCGGCGCTGGCAGCGTCTGCAAAAAATTACTGCGTTCGCTTCAACGCTTCAATATCGGCAAGGAGTCTCTGTACGTCTTTTTCAATGTTGCCCAGCGCGCGATGCATCGTTGTCTCAATCGCCGCCTCCTCCGCGTCGCTGGCCTGGATCTTATCAATATCCTGGGTCATCTCTTCCACGTCTTCGGATATCTCCTCCACGCCGCTTTCCAGTTCTTTCACGTCTTCCTGAATTTCCTCGATGTCTTCTTCCACGTCTTCCAAGCTTTCCGTGTTACGGTTGACCGTCATCTGGATAAAAATCGCAAGATAAATCGCCTCCAGCGATACCGCGGTCGTCAAAACCAAAAGCACGGTGTCGGCCCTCACGCCCGCGAAGACAAAAAGAAACGAGACGATGAAAAGCGCGGTATGGATCAGGATGGAATCGGTGGTACCGATCCATTCGGTAATTCTCGTCGCGGTATGTTCTATTCTCCGTTTGGATCGCGACATACGACAATCTGATTATTGCGCCTGCCTCCTGCGCCATGCCGCTATTTTTATGTGATCGCCGGACACGAGCAGGCGGGGCACGCGATATTTCTTACCACGATATTGTAACACATCCGGACGCGTATAGTGAGGGTATTCCAACCCCTTGCCCTGCCCGGAACCGGCTTCTTTTTTCAGAAGCGCGTTCCAATGAGATTCTTCTTCAAGGGATTCCAGGCGTATGACGCCCGGGACGAGGCGCGCCACCGCAGACAGGACGACCATCGCAGCAACGTCGCCGTCAGTCAGGACATACGGCCCGATGGAGATTTCTTCGGCTCGCAGAGCCGTTTTCACCCGTTCGTCAATTCCCTCGTAACGTCCGGTAACGAAAATAATCCTCTGGTATTTTTTTGCCCAGTCGTAGGCGATTTTTTGATTGAATTGTTTACCTTTTGCCGAGAGTACGACAATTTTTTCCCGCCTGTTACCTGCCACCTGTCGCTTCACGACGGAATCAACCGCGCGCAATACAGGCTCTGCCATAAGCACCATGCCCGCTCCACCCCCATACGGCCGGTCATCTACTTTTCTATGCCTGTCTCGGGAAAAATCGCGTACATTGTGCACGCGGATATCAATCAATTTTTTCTCCCGGGCGCGCTTCAAAATGGACTCGCCCACATACGAGTCAAAAATATGGGGAAAAATAGTGATAATATCAAAACGCATATTCTATTTTACCATTCATCCCGCTCTTGCACCAATCAAAAATCCGCTTGTGTGCGGATTTTTGATTGGGTATCAATGATTAAAGCTTCAGATCGTCCACCACTTCATCCACGTCGCGCATGCGGGGCTCATGTGATTGTGCATCCTCCCGCATCATGCGGGGGCCTCGTCCGCCTTCCGGCTCTTCAATCTTCAGGTTGACGCGGGCGTTGTTCTTGATGCCCACGACCCGAAGAAGCGAGCGGATGGCTTTTGCGGTGGCTCCGTTGCGCCCGATAATCTTGCCCATGTCGGCCGGATCAACTTTGAGAGTAATCAGCACTCCCATCTCGTCAACCTTGCGGTCGGTTTTGACGGCACTCGGATTATCCACCAATGCGCGCACCAGAAAATCCAGGAATTCCTGATCTTGATGCATTGCCATCTGTTTGGTGCTTGCAGCGCTTGACACCCGCTCTTCCCGCATGATACGCGTTTCTGCCGAAAGCCGGATGCCCTCGCTCAAGCTGCTTCATTCACTCGACCTTTTCTGCCACACGGGATGCTTCATCCCTGCTGCATTATTCTTATCCATAAGATACTCTTTTTCGGGAAAAAAATCAAGCGGCCGCCGGAGCGGGCGCAACACCGGACACATGCGCCTTGGCCACATTTCGTTTCTTGCCTCGCACGAGGCCCCGAGAAATCAAAAGATTGTGGACAGTCGCCGAGGGCTTGGCGCCCTTCTCCATCCAATATAAAATCCGTTCGTTCTTCAGAGCGGTCGCTTTGGTTTTCGGATGATACGAGCCGACTATCTCAAGCCCGTTGGTCTGGGGTTTGGAACGCTTCTCGCATACGACCAGCCGGTATGCGGGATCGCCTTTCCTTCCCACGCGCTGAAATCTAATCATCAACATAATTCATAACCTATCATAACTTCTTTCATACGGCAAGGCCCTCATTATGGGACCTGTTGCCGAATATCATTTCACCTGCAATTTCAGAATTTCGTCATCAAAGCGTATTCGGCAACAGGCCCCTATTCGTATACGCCTCCGCATCCTCAAGCTTGAGCGACACGAGCTTGGAGACGCTGTCATGACCCATTGTGACCCCGTACAGGATTCCCGCAGACTTCATGGTTTCGCGGTTATGCGTGATGACCAGAAGCTGAGTCTTCTTGGAGAGTTCTTTGAGGAGCGCTGCGAAACGCTCGGAGTTGGCTTCATCTAGCGCGGCATCCGTTTCATCCAGAATCAAAAACGGCGGGGGATTGACGGCGCTGATCGCAAAAAGGAGAGCGATGGAAGCAAGCGCCCGCTCCCCGCCCGACAGCATGGCAAGGCCCCGGATGCGCTTGCGCGGAAGATCCACCGAAAGCTCCACCCCCGGCTCCGATTCCTGTGGCGACTCATTCTCGGACATCTCGTCTGGCGCATCAGCCGCGTTGGCGCGGACGATCTCCAGCGTCGCCCTCCCCCCGCCGAAGATCAACCGAAAATACTCGCCGAAAGCGTCTCTGATATGAACAAACCCTTCACGGAAATCTTTTTTGATGTGAGCGTCCAATTCTTTCATGAGATCTTTGAGCGAGACCGATGCATTTTTCAGATCCTCAAGCTCTTGCACAAGAAAAGCGTGGCGCGCCTCGGTCTGGTCGCATTCTTTCAGGAGTGCGGGGTCAATGCCGCCGATCTCCTCCAGCCGGATGCGCTTGTGCTGGATTTTTTTGAGAAGCTCGCCTTGGGAGATATTCGCCGCTCTTCCGGCCGCGCCAGAATCCAGAGATGCGCGCTCAATGCCTGTTGAGGCCAACTCGCGCATGAACTCTTCATCGCGGATATGAATCCGCTCCGCGTCAAATTGGATTCTCTGGCGCGCCAGAGCCAGATCGCGCGCCTGATCTTTTTTGGCCCGCGCTACCTCATCAATTTGGCGGATGCGTTGCTCTCGCGCGCGGGTTGCCCGGTACCATTGAGCACGTCTCCGGACATACTCGGAGGACTGCTCGCTGATTTTTGAGAGCTCCTCTTGCCCAAGACCGATGGCGCGGCGCATTTCATCCGTGACAACAGATAAAGAAGTGTCCCGTTCAAAACCCGAAGCCTCTTCTTCCGTGCCGCCCCGTAAAACTTCCTCCAGATCATCTAAAAGCTCTGCCATACGCGCTCCCACGTGGTCGCTATCGCCCTTGTCGCGAAGCACCAATCTTGCGGACGCAAGAAATTCGGCTATCTTTTTCTCCAGACGCCCGGCGTCTCGGGTCGCAACCCGCGGCCCGGTCGCTGCGCTCTTGTGGACCTCCAACCTCCCTTCCAGGCGGCCCAACTCCCGCTCAATCTCTCTGCGTTTTTCTTCCAAGCTCGCGATGGCGCGCTCCATGCCGGACGCCTCATCTTCTCCTGCCAAAGCCTGCTCGGCCTCCCGCGCAGTGGCTTCAATGGCCGCGATTTCTTCACGCAATTTCTCCTCTTGGTCTGCAAGCGGGGCAAGACGCTCGCATATCTCGGAATTCAGCCGACGTATCTCGTCCTCCTCGCGTATCAAATAGGCCATCTCCAGCTCCTTCAATTCTTGCCCAAGAGCAGCCCGGGTACTGGCCTTGTGAGCTTGTGATTTCAAAAACTTCAGATGCGGCGCCAGCTCCCGTATCAGCCCCTCGGCTTGAGAAATATTTTGCGCGCTGGCCAAAAGTTTGCGCTCGGTTTCCGCTTTCTTCAACTGATACACCCGCAGCCCCAGGGCCTCTTCTAAAAGCCGGTACCGGTCGGCCCGAGAGGCCAAAAGCACACGGTCAACTTCGCCCTGACCAATGATATTGTGCCTGTATTCGCCCAGACCCATTCGCGCCGTAAGCTCGGTTACGTCTTTGAGGCGCACCGGAGAATCATTCACAGAATACTCATTGACTCCGTCCCGAAAAATTCTCCGCTGGATCGCGACCTCGTCAAAATCAAGTCCCGCCTTGCCGTCGGCATTGTCAAAAACGAGCGTGACCGATGCTTTGCCCATGCGCGCGAGTTCCGGCGACCCGTTCCAAATCAGATCTTCTCCCCTCTTCCCGCGCAGCGACTTCATGGATTGCTCCCCCAGCACCCACTGGATCGCTTCCTTTATATTTGACTTACCCGAGCCGTTGGGCCCCACAATGCCGGTCACCGCAGACGGGAATTCCAAAACCGCCGTTTTTGCAAACGACTTGAATCCGGAAAGTTCCAAGCGTTTCAGGCGCATGACTCCCAAACTAACCAGCGCGGCGAGCTTCCAGATCTCTTAATCGCGCCTGCAGCGTCATCAACTCCTCATTGGCCATATCATACGCCGAGTTGTCATGCCAGCTGTTTACATCGTCCTGTATCGCCTCGCCCCGCTCACGCATCTTTTGGGCGATCCTTTTTTTGAGGACTTCAATTTTTTCTTCCAACTCCGTCATATTAGAACTCATTTCAATAATCCGTATTCTACTGCAAATCTTGAATTTCGGCTGCAAACCATTCAGGTCTCGTCGGGTTACTATCCAGTAGCCCTCCTCAACCTTCATGGTTTTCGCTCGAAATTCAAGATTTTCGTAACGAAAGAGATTATTGAAATGAGTTCTAGTTTCTGCCGTTTACCAAAATGCGAGCCGCACGCCATTGAATAAAATGTGGAGGCGCGGGATACAAACACACGAAGCGCGGAGGAAGGGCGTGAAGGCATGTTATGCTTTCACGGGGGCCGCGCGTTCCGTGCACGGAACGCGCGGAACACGGAGGGGCTCCCCCAAACGAGCAAGTAGTGTTTGTCCACGCCGCAACCCTGAACGAAAGGCGGGTGGCGAGCGACTAAACCCACCCCTTCGC
>CAYXAG010000003.1:0-10132 GCA_964462235.1 uncultured Candidatus Saccharibacteria bacterium | reverse complement strand
AATCCGGCGCGGGCCGCTTCTTCCTGCGCGGACTGTTTGGACGCGCCCTCCCCTTCTGCCACCAGATCTTCCCCAAGATAGAGACCCATGACAAAATGCCGGTCGTGATCCGGGCCCCACTCGCGGATGACTTCATAGGTCGGCGTTACACCCACCCGCTCCTGGGCCTCTTCCTGAAAAAGTGATTTCGGGTCTTTATAGAGCTTTTTATCAAGGACTTCGGGCAGGCGCGGCAAGAGAACCCGATGGATAAGATCCCGGGCTGTCGCATATCCCTGATCAAGGTAGACCGCGCCGATCAATGCCTCCATGGCATTGGCTAAAATATACTGGCGCGCGCGGCCCACGTCTTTTGCCTCTCCGCGGGAGAGGAGCAAAAATTCGTTTACGCCCAATTCCGAAGCCACATCCGAAAGCATTTTTGCGTTGACGAGAGCCGCGCGAAAACTGGTCAGCTCCCCTTCCGGCTTTTCAGGGAAACGAGTATACAACTCCTCGGTAACCGCAAGCTCCAGAACCGCATCTCCCAAAAATTCCAGACGCTCGTTATGCCCCACGCGCGAAGACGGATTTTCGTTGAGATACGAACGGTGGGTAAGGGCCTGGAGCAGGAGATCCTTCTCCTGAAACGACACCTTCAAGATCGCCTCAAAATCGGCAAGCGGTTTCATTCTTCTTCCGTTGCCGTCACTCTTTGCTTGGCCAGCTCCTCGCGCGTGGGATACGACTTGCCCGGCTCGCCGATTTCGCGATAGACGGTACCCAAAACGCCGTTCACAAATTTGCCGCTGGATTCGCCCCCGAAAGATTTTGCAAGCTCAATGGCCTCGTTGATCGCGACTTTCGGCGGCACCTCATCGTGGCTGCCGAACAGAAGCTCGTAGAGGCCGAGGCGCAGCACCGCCCGGTCCACCGCAGTGATTTGCGCGATGGGCCATTCCGGCGCGGCTTTTTCAATGACGGTATCAATTTTGGCAATCTCACTGACCGTGCCGCGCACGAGACGCTCAATAAACGGGTATTCTGCTTCCAGTCCCGGGCCGAATTCTTTTTCGTTGCGCTCCACAATCGCAGTCAATTGCTCCGGATCTTTGCCCTGGAAATCCCATTCAAACAAGGATTGCATCGCGATGGAACGCGCCAGATGTCGAGATGCCACAAAAAATGTGACGAGAGACAAAAGACAGGAGACAAGTCAATTCTTGTCGCATGTCCCGTGCCCCGTGTCGCTTACTTACGGGAAAGCTCTTCTGCGTTCAACGTCTCTCCAGGCTGGGCGGCCGTGCGCTCGTGCTCGTGCAGCTCTTTTTCCTTCTTCTTGCGCTCTTTCTTATCCAGTTTGGCAAGTACGTCAACGACGTGCCGGCCTCCGTAATAGCCGCAATTCGGACACAAAATATGAGGTAGCTTGGGCTGGGCGCAATGGCTGCAGACCGCAAAACTCACGGGTGTCAACGCATGGTGCGACCGCACCCGATTGCGCTTGCCCTTCGTATGTCTCATCCGGACTACCATAGTTTTTTTATAGTACCAAAAGGCAAAAATTTTGGCAAACTTCAAGCCCAACGGAATGATCTGCGGTGTATCTGGCATACGCCGAACTGACGGATCATCTCGCGGTGGAGCCGCGTGCCATATCCTTTGTGCAGGTCAAAACGATACTGCGGATATGTTCTGTGAGCGCGCATCATCATCCGGTCGCGCGTCACTTTTGCGATGATGGAGGCGGCCGCGATCAACGGAACCTTCTCGTCGCCCTTGATGATAGTTTTTTGCCTGATGCCGTCGGGCAGAGCAAGCCCGCCGTCCAGAAACGCGCGACACGAGCCCTCGGGTGCCAGTGCCCGGTACGCGCGCCGGACTCCGCGGAGTCCGGCGCGCGTGATATTGACGCGGTCAATCACCGTATGCGAGACCGACACCGCAATCCATTGAATCCGCGGATGAACCGTCAGGCGCAGATACCACTCCTCTCTCGTCTTCGCATTCAATTTTTTTGAATCTCGGATGCCGCGGAGAAACGATCTTGCAAGATACGACGACATCTTCACACCCGCGATCACGATAGGGCCGGCAAGCGGGCCGCGGCCCGCCTCGTCAATACCGATTATGTTCCCTCTTCTGTTGCGCCGCATATTTCTTCCCAGTATGATACAAGAATGAAATTTACGCATCTCCACGTCCATTCCCACTACAGCCTTCTTGACGGTCTGGGCAAAATTGACGAGCTGGTGCGCCGCGCGGCGGAGCTGGCTATGGACGCGCTGGCCCTCACGGATCACGGCAACCTGTACGGCGCGATTGAATTTTACCAAAAAGCGAACAAGGCCGGCATCAAGCCCATCCTGGGGGTAGAAGCGTATGTGGCCTACGAAGGCCTGCGCGACAAAAGGCCCGGGATTGACGACAAGCGCTATCACCTCACCCTGCTTGCGCAAAACACGCAAGGGTATCACAACCTCATCCGTCTCATGACACGTGCCCACCTGGAAGGATTTTATTATAAGCCCAGGATTGACAAGGCGGCGATGCGCCAGCACTCCTCCGGCCTCGTGGCGCTCTCCGGATGCTTCAACGGCCAGATCCCGCGCGCCATACAAAATAAAAACATGGATGAGGCCGAGCGGCTGATCGGCGAGTATCAAGACATCTTCGGACGCGATAATTTTTATCTGGAGCTTTCCCCGCACCTCAACTATCCGGACCAGAAGCCGACCAACGAAACGCTCGTGGCGCTCTCACAAAAGACCGGAGCAAAGGTTGTTGCCACCAACGACATACATTATATATACCCCGAGGACGCCGAGGCCCAAGACGTCTTGGTATCTGTGCAGACCGGGACCCGGTTTGACGATGAAAACCGGCTTACCATGAAGCAGGCCAATCTCTCCATGCGCTCGGCCGAAGAAATGACATCCATCTTCCCGGATCATCCGGAAGCGATTGCCCACACCCAGGAGATTGCAGAGCGCGTCAAGATAGACATTGAATTGGGCAAAAACAAACTGCCCACATTTCCGGTGCCCCCGGGGTATGACGCCAATTCGTATTTGGAAAAGCTCTGCCAAGAGGGCAGGCCCAAGCGCTACGAAAGCGAAACCCCGGAAATCCGCCAACGCCTGGCATACGAGCTTGCCGTCATTGCGGCCACCGGATTCGCATCCTATTTCCTCATTGTGCAGGATTTTGTCTCCTGGGCGCGGAGCAAAAAAATAGTGGTCGGCCCGGGCCGCGGGTCAGCCGCGGGATCTCTGGTCTCATATCTTTTGGGCATCACCAACATAGATCCCCTGAAATACAATCTCCTGTTTGAACGGTTTCTCAACCCGGAACGGATCTCCATGCCCGATATTGACTTGGATTTTACCGACACGCGCAGAGACGAAGTCATTGACTATGTCGCCAAAAAATACGGCCCGGACCGCGTGGCGCAGATCATCACGTTCGGCACCATGGCCGCGCGCGCGGCCATCCGCGACGCGGGCCGGGCCATCGGCATGCCATACAGTTTCTGCGATTCTACGGCCAAGATGATCCCCTTTAATCCGACCCAGGGAGAAAAATCCGGATGGCTTAAAAAATCTCTGGACAATGTGCGGGAGATGCGCGAGCTCTACGCCCGGGACCCGGAAGCAAAGCGCCTGATTGATGCGGCCATGAAATTGGAAGGAGTTGCGCGCCACGCCTCCACGCATGCCTGCGGCATCGTGATATCGCCCGAACCCCTTACGACCCATGTGCCGCTCCAGCTTGCCACCAAGCACGGGGCGGCCAAGACCGATGACCAGCATCAAGTGGTCGTCACACAATACGAGATGCACGCCATAGAAGACCTCGGGCTTCTCAAAATGGATTTTCTCGGGTTGCGCAACCTCACCATTATTGAGACGACCATCAAGCTCATTGAACGCCTTCACGCAGCCTCCGTAGATATTGATCGCATCCCCCTCAACGATCGGGCGGCCTTCGCGCTCTTTCAGCGCGGCGAGACCACCGGCCTCTTCCAATTTGAATCTTCAGGCATGAAGCGCTATCTGAAAGAATTGAAGCCAACGGAATTTGAAGATCTAATTGCCATGGTCTCCCTCTACCGCCCGGGCCCCATGGAGCTGATCCCTTCCTACATCCAGCGCAAACACGGAAAAGAACGGATCACGTATCTGCATCCGAAGCTCGCCCCCATCCTGAAAAATACCTACGGCATCGGCGTCTACCAGGAACAGATGATGCAAATTACGCGAGACCTGGCAGGATTCAGTTTTGCCGAAGCCGATACCATGCGCCGCGCCATCGGCAAAAAAATAAAAACCCTCCTTGCCCAGCAGCAGGAAAAACTGGTCGGGGGCATGATAAAAAACGGCATTGAGAAAAGGACCGCCGAAGCCATCTGGGAGCTTTTCCCGCCGTTTGCCCGCTACGGATTTAACCGCTCCCATGCCGCCTGCTACGCGCTCATCGCCTACCAAACCGGCTGGCTGAAAGCTCATTACCCGACGGAGTTCATGACAGCCCTCCTGGGTGCGGAGAGTTCGGACGTGGAAAAAATCGCTTTTTTTGTGGAAGAAGCGCGCGCGATGGACATAGAAGTCCTGGCACCCGACATTAGCGAAAGCTTCGCGGACTTTACCGTGGTGGCCGACAAAAAAATCCGTTTCGGCTTGGGAGCCGTCAAAAACGTGGGCGCCAACATCGTGGATGCGATCATACAGGAGCGCAAAGCCCGCGGCCCGTTTCCCACCCTCACCGACTTTGCGGAGCGCGTGGCGCATAAAGACTTCAACAAAAAATCCATGGAATCGCTCATCAAATGCGGGGCGCTTGATCGGCTGGGCGAGCGCGCGACTCTGCTTGCCAATCTGGACACCATCCTTCATTACAACCGCGAGTCACAAAAAGCAAAGGCCGGCGGCCAGACAAGTCTCTTTGCGCTGGCTCCCCAGATCCAGACCAGCTCTCTCTCCCTACGCGATGCGGAACCAACGCCCAGGCGCGAGCGCCTGGCCTGGGAAAAAGAATTGCTTGGCCTCTACGTGACCGAGCATCCCATCCAGGAGTATCTTGAACGCCTGCGTGCCAACCGCGTGCTCCCCTTAAAAGACCTCACCGTGCAGTACCGCAACCGGACGGTCTCCATCGGAGGGCTGGTGAGCTCCATCCAGAAAATCACCACCAAATCGGGCGAGCCGATGCTATTTGTCAAAATGGAAGATACGGCTGCCCGCACCGAAGTCTTGGTGTTCCCCAAGGTGCTCGCCCAAAACCCTGGCCTGTGGCAGCAGGGCAACGTCTTGATAGTGAAAGGCCGGGTCTCGGACAAAGACGGTGTGAGCAAGATCCTGTGCGAAGAAGCGTTTGAAATTCCGTAGCCAAGAGACGGCCCGCAGTCGAAGGAAAAAACGTAAAAAATCCCCAAAGAACCAGACGGCGTAATTCTCCTCACCATCAATTTCATCCATCAATGTTTGAAAACGATCGTTTTCAAACATTGATGGAGTTAAAAATACATTTATGGAGTATCGTACACTCACCAAAGAAATTCTTGCGTTCCTTGCCGGGGCCGGATATGCGGCACTCGACGGCTTTCTCCCGCCCAAGTATCCTCAAGCGAAACTCACCCGTATTTTGCTTGGCATGGATCGTAAAAAATCACGCGCGGCCGCAAAACATAACCTTTCCAGCACTCTCCAACGCCTCAAACAGCAAGGATTAGTATCCTCCATGGGACACTACAGAGATACGCGCTGGAAAATCACTCGCAAAGGCAAAACCTTCCTTGCAAAAATCTATGCCGATGCGAAAGATCCGTATGATCTTGCGCCGGAAGACGGCATGGTACATATCGTTACGTTCGACATCCCGGAAAAAATCCGCGGCAAGCGCGATTGGCTTCGCGAGCAGTTATTCGCCTGCGGCTATCGCCTGCTGCAACGAAGCGTGTTCACCGGCGCCCGGCCGCTCCCCGACGCATTCATCCGGCGCGTGGATGAAATGAGAATCGGGAAGTATCTGCACATCGCATCGCTCAGGCAAACCGGCACCATCCGAGAAAAATCATAGACGCATACAAGTCCATCAATGTTTGAAAACGATCGTTTTCAAACATTGATGGAGATATTTAACGGAAAAAACCGGGGAGAGCTACTCGCTCGGCGTGCATAGCCGTAATGGGGATAACAAGGATTAACAAGAATGACCTTTCTCGATTACACTTTCATTATGCAGATTTTTGGAGGCAGAACCACTACCCCGACGACTACGACCGCGCAGAACGCGTCGGGGAGATTTGCCTGATCAAAAATCCGCAGAGAGCGGGTAGGCGCCTCCCCCAGACACGGGAGGTGATCTTATTTGCGTCAAAGCAAATAAGGAGTTCTTTATGACGCAGATCAATGACGATCCGGTTCCTCGGCTTGCCGAAGTCCTCATCAAGGGCTGCCCAAACTGCAAAAAGTATTGGGTACACGGTCAGCATGGCGATGTGATACATTTACGCTACAACGCGCCATCACTGACAACACAGCAGATTTGCCCCGATTGTTTGAGGCAACTCATGACACCCAATATTTTCCAGTGTTCGCTTTGCAAGCGATACTGGCTATGGGCGGATAAAATGATACGAGAACCGCAAATCCAATATCTTGAATCTCCGAGAGGAGAATTCGAATACCTTGGACCTCCGACAGAAGGCACGCGAATCATGGCAAATGCCTGTCCGTCTTTTTGCCGATAAGAGCTACCCGCTCTAAACAACCGGATTCGGAGGACTCGCATTGCGCAAGTCCCCCAAATCCCCTACTATCAACCTATGCATCAAAAATCCCCCGAAGACCGTATTTCTCATATCCGGCACTCGCTGGCGCATGTGCTGGCGATGGCGGTAGTAAAAAAATTTCCGAAAGTGAAACTGGGCATCGGACCTGCGATTGAACACGGATTTTATTATGATTTCAAACTGCCCGATCAGATCAGCTCCGAAGATCTGCCTGAACTTGAAAAAACCATGCGCGATATCGTGGCGCAGAATCTTTCATTTGTCGGAGAAAAGGTGACGGCGCAAAAAGCGCGTGCGCTTTTTAAGAGCCAACCTTTCAAGCTTGACCTCATCAAAGAATTCGTAAAAGAAAAAAAAGATCTCACGGTGTATCATACCGGCTCCTTCGTGGATCTCTGCCGCGGGGGACACGTGAAAAATACCTCCGAAATCAATCCGGATGCGTTCAAACTTGACCGGATCGCGGGGGCGTACTGGCGCGGAGACGAAAAGAATCCCCAGCTGACGCGGATCTACGGCGCGGCGTTTGCAACCAAGAAAGAACTGGATGCTTGGCTCTGGCAGCAGACAGAGGCAAAAAAACGCGATCATCGGGTGCTTGGCGAGCGGCTCAAGCTTTTTACGTTTGCGCCGGAAGTCGGCCCCGGACTTCCACTCTGGCTTCCCGCAGGCACGGCGCTGCGCGATACGATTGAGGATCGCGCGAAAAAAGTGGAACGCGCATGGGGATACCAACGCGTGACCACACCGCACATCGCCAAAGAGGATCTCTTCCGCATGTCCGGGCACATCCCCTACTATGCCGACAGCATGTACCCGCCGATGAAGTTGGACGATGGCAATTATTACCTCAAAGCCATGAACTGTCCATACACCCATATGATCTACCGTGCCGAGCCGCATAGTTGGCGCGAGCTTCCGATCCGCTACGCCGAGTACGGCACGGTGTATCGGCATGAATTATCCGGCACGCTTGCAGGACTCCTACGCGTCCGCGGATTTACCCAAAACGATGCGCATATTTACTGCCGCGAAGACCAGGTTGAAGAAGAATTCGTCCGCGTGATGCGACTCCACGAATTTTGGTACAAAGAGGTCTTCGGCATTACGGATTTTTATATGCGCCTTTCCCTGCCTGCCAAAGATAAAAAAAAATACGCCGGAATTCCCGCAGGATGGAAAAAAGCAGTAACGCTTGTGCGCGCCGCGATGCAAAAATCCGGCTTGCCGTTTGTGGAAGCCGAGGGCGAAGCCGCATTCTACGGCCCCAAAGTTGATTTTCAGATCAAAAGCGCCATCGGCCGCGAAGAATCCGCTTCCACCAATCAGCTTGATTTTCTCGCAACCGAGCGCTTTGGTCTGACCTATACCGACACGGACGGCAAGCAAAAACCGCTCTATGTGATCCATCGCGCGCCGCTGGGCTCCCACGAGCGCTTTATCGCGTTTCTCATAGAGCACTATGCGGGTGCCTTTCCGGCGTGGCTTGCGCCGGTGCAGGCCGCAATTCTTACGCTCAATGATACGGTTGAGTCGTATGCCTCAACCCTGGCCGGGGCTCTGGACGCAAAAGGTGTCCGCGTAGCCATAGATAAAAGAAACGAGACGCTGGGCAAGAAAATCCGCGAGGGCGAGATGCAAAAAATTCCCTATCTTCTCATCATCGGCAATCGGGAACAGGAAACCAACCGCGTCGCCCTGCGCCAACGGGGAAAAGGAGACCAGGGTACGGTGCTCTTCGGAGAAGCGGTTGATCTGATCGCCCATGCTACGCGCATCCCCGAATAAAGAAATGAAAAAACAGAAGCTCATTGTCATCGTGGGCCCCACCGCATCAGGAAAATCGGGTCTTGCCGTACGGATGGCACAGGAATTCAACGGAGAAATCATCTCCGCGGATTCCCGACAAGTATATCGGGGGCTTGACATCGGGACCGGAAAAATCACGCGAAACGAAATGGGCGGCGTCCCGCATCATCTTCTGGACATTACCTCTTGGCACAGCACCTTGAGTGCTGCGCAATTCGTCGGCCGGGCGAGGCGCGCGATTGGAGAGATCGCGGGCCACGGAAAAATCCCGATTGTCGCGGGCGGCACCGGCTTTTGGATAGATGCGCTTGTCTTTGATCTTAATCTTCCGGCCGTAACACCGAATCCCCGGCTCCGCCGCGCGCTTGAGAAAAAATCCCCTGCCCGGCTTCTTGCGATCCTCAAAAAACTTGATCCGCGCCGCGCGATAGAAATTGAGCACGAAAATCCCCGTCGGCTTATCCGGGCGATCGAGATCGCGCAGGCCCTCGGCCGCGTCCCGCGTCTCCGAAAAAAGAATCCTTACGACACGCTTTGGATCGGCATTGCCCTGCCCCAAGAGCAACTCCGCGAGAAAATAAAAAAACGGCTGGATGCGCGCCTGCGCTCCGGCTTGATCCAAGAAGCGCAAAGGCTGCATCGCTCCCGCATGAGCTGGAAACGCTTCCATGAGCTGGGCTTGGAATACCGGGCCCTCGCCTTATTCCTTAGAGGAAAAACAACAAAGGTGGAAATGAGGCGGACTTTGGAACGCGACATTGTCCGCTACGCCGCGCGCCAGATGCGATGGTGGAGGCGCAACCATGAAATCCACTGGATACGAAAAACCGGCGAGGCCCGGACTCTCGCCTCTTCCTTCCTTCCTTCCTTCCTTAGAGCCTGTTCAATAACTCTCTTTCGTCGCGAGATTCCATAATTTCGAGCGAAAACCATGAAGATTGAGGAGGGCTACTCAAAGAGTAACCCGACGAAATCTGAATGGTTTGCAGCCGAAATTATGGAATCGCAGCAGAATATGGAGTTATTGAACGGGCTCTTACAAAGAGCGCCGAGCGCATGCGTCAGCGGCCGAAAAACTTCCCGATGCTTTGAAAAATTCTGCTCCACCCGCTTGGCGGATTCTTCAAAGTATCCGATGCCGTCTCGTCCGGCAGGACCACGACTATTTTCTCGCCGGGGTTTTTCAGGTTGAGGCGGGCCTTTGCCTCGCGCCTCACGCCCTCAGCCGTCTCATACTCATTCAGGCGCTCCTCCAACCCGACCTTCTGTGCCGCCAAATCCGCAATGCGTCTCCGGGCAGCCGCCTCCTCCTCCCGAACCGCCAGCGCAGAGCGCACCATGGAAACAGCGCCCGTTACCGCAATGCCCGCCAACGTAAAAAGCAATACGTGTACCGGAAGAGAATGTTTGATACGTTCCCACATTGTAAGAAATCGGAGCGTTGTGTACGCTTTTGAGACAATGGGAGGCGGCGGTTGCTTGGTTCGGGTCTTGCCAGACCCGAAAGTGCCGCCGATGCTAGCAAGGACGCCGAGTGGCGCGGCCGAGCGT
>CAYXAG010000002.1:4789-21616 GCA_964462235.1 uncultured Candidatus Saccharibacteria bacterium | reverse complement strand
CGTATTGCAGGCCTCGCGATACGGCATGCCTGGAGGGATTCTCAAAGCGATCATTCATAAGGAGACGGAGACAAATCCATTTGTATCCGAGACATATCGGTATGAGCCGAAAAGAGATTATACGGATTATTCGGGACCTGACGGGTATACGAATATCACCTCGTTTCCTTTCAAAGATTTCTCTCTTCCTGGAAAAAATACTGAAGGATCAAATATAGAAAAAGGCAATCGAGTGGATGCTCTCACGCCCTCATATACGACAATCATCCGAAGCTTCGGCGCAGACGGAACGCCTGGCTGGACATTGCGGACAATCAACATCTCGGAATCCGACGGAATCACGGGCATCACCTTCAATGATTTATATCTCAACGACCTTGCGGATCAAAGGAAATATGGGAAAACTCAAGGGTGGAGCATACCGCCTTCCAAAGATTTCACCCCGCAGCTTATTCTTTCGGCAAGCTACGGGTTGGGGCAGGTGATGTATAAGGAAGCAACGCAAGCAAGAGGTCCAGATAATAGAACTCTGATTATGAATGACAATAATACCCCATATGATATTGCAAACATTCCGGCGTTGGGGATTGAGCTTACGACTTCGGTGCTGAAGAGTAAATTTACTGGTCTTATTCCTGATGACGGCTGTGCCGGATGGAGCCAAGCGGTAAACGACTATAATGGTGATCCTACCTATCAATATCAAAAAACTGTTTGTGGCATATATAAGGCAAATTACAAATAATCAGTGCGCTTTATGAAAACACACTTGAAAAAAATTATCATTCTGTCTCTTGGACTTCTTGTCATTATCACTTTTGGAATTGTTTTGAGAAAACAGACGAAGAATGGGGATCAAGAATCTGGCATTGAACAAAAAACAGGAGAAGTTGAAAGTAATAAGAATATAAAAAAGCGTCGCACTAATTTTGCAAGATCACGAGAAGAGCATACCACTATTCGAGAAGCGGCAATCAACACGTTCTATGATTTTCCTGATGACTTTCCTAAAGCGGTTATTGAAGGAAGAACATTTGTTTTGGTTGGCTATGACGAAGGACATGATCCCAATACAGGATCCGTAACACGGGGTGGGGTACTCATATTTGAGAAGACAAGCGAAGGAAAATTCAATCTTTTTTGGGAGAGTAAAGAATATATAGTGCACGGTGAAGGCAGCTATTCCCGCTTTCAAGACCTCACTAACGACGACATACCCGAAATCGTGGTTGAAGATAGTCCAGGCGCAACGGGACGCACGACTACTTTTCTCGTTTATGCTTGGCAAGACGGCACATTCAAGCTAGTTACTCCTTCTCAACGCAGTAGAGTTCCCAACAGCACATTATTCTATACCAAAATCGGCGGCGACAACGCCGAAACCTATATCAAAGACATTGACAATGACAAAGTCATGGAGATTATTGGCGGCTACATCAGCGACACCGACCACATGCTCCACCAAGAAATCTATAAATGGAATGGGAAGGAATACTATCTCTGGAAAAAAGTGGTAGAGAAAAAGGTGTATCAATAAACCCAAAAACTCTACCGCACCGCATTAAACTTCCTTGATCGCCTGGAACAAAGCCATGATGAATTGAGCAAGATCACGGGTATCAGCTTCACCCACGTAGCCACCCGCGCCATCGTCTTCAACGGCATCAACGTAGAGTATTCGGACTTGAAGCCTCCCTCGACGAGAGCGCGGTATTTGAGGACTTTGAGGACGACTTTGGCATTGAGTCCATGTCTACGGTCAAGGGGAGTAGCTCTGCGCATAAGCCTCCCTCACGCGTTCGTGAAAGACGCGCGGAGCTCGACAAGACTGCCTTCGCGAATCGCATGGCGAATCCGCCTCATCAGATCGTTGAAAAAAGATATGTTATGGAGCGTTGCCAGGCGTCCGGCCTCAAGATTTTTTTCTTTGAACAGCGCCCGCAGCCCTCCTTTTTCTGTCTTCATTTCTGCGCAGACGACGCACGCGCATTCTTCGTCCAATATAGATTTATCGTCGCGGTATATGCCCCGCTTGATGTCTATGCGGCCGCGACTGGTCCAGATGGATCCGTGGCGCGCCTCACGCGTGGGCACCACGCAGTCAAACGTATCCATGCCCGCGGCAACGCATGAAAACAAATCTTCAATCAGGCCAATACCCAAAAGATGCCGGGGTTTGTCTTCTGGCAGAAAAGGCACGGCCCAGCTCACTTCGCGCAGCGTAGCCTCCCGCGTGTCGCCAAAGGAGTTGCCGTAGGAGCCGCCGATGGCAAAACCGTCAAAAGGCATGGCGCCGATGAAAGCCGCGCTTGCGCGGCGCAAATCTTCATACGGCCCGCCCTGTATGATGCCGTAGAGCATCTGGTCCGATGTACGCGCCGCAAGAGAACGTTTTGCCCAAGCGTGAGTGCGTTCCATTGCGGCCTTGGTGTATGCGTGGTCGTGATGGGGCGAACTGGGCTCGTCAAAGGCAAAAACGATATCGGCCCCGAGTTGGCGCTGGATGCGGATTGATTTTTCCGCATCCAGCCAGTGGCGCCTGCCGCCTGCGCTAAACCTAACGCCGTCTTCGGTAATATGGACAAGATTTTCTTTCTCCGGCTCGCATCCTGCCGGCGACACTTCGGATGCGACTTTGCTTGTACCGTGTTCCCGTGCTGCGCCGAAGCTAAAGACCTGAAAACCTCCTGAATCCGTTGCCAGCGCCCCGTTCCAGCCCATGGCCTGATGTAAGCCGGGGAACTTTGCAAGCCCATCTTCTCCAAGCGCCTGCCAGAGATGATAGGTGTTGGCGATAATCAGCTGTGTTCCGGATGCGGCGATATCCGCGGGCTCCAGCATCCGGACTTTGGCATGCGTCCCCACCACGACATATGCGGGCGTCTCCACGTCTCCGTGCGGCGTGTGCAGTATCCCGGCCCGCGCGCGACTTGCTCCATCGCGCGCCACGATTTCAAAGCCGTTTGGCATCACTTTATTTTTGTTCCGCTCCCTACCGCATGCTCCGGAATCAACAATATAGGGCCATCCGGACTATCTGCGGCAAGCAGCATTCCCTGGCTTTCCAACCCCATAAGCATCCGAGACGCGAGATTTGCCACGATGATAATTTCTTTCCCAATCAATTCTTCCGGGCCGTATCGCTTGCCGATACCGGCCACGATCTGCCGCTCTTCTTCTCCGAGAGAAATCTTCAGGCGCAAGAGTTTCTCCGACCCTTCCACGCGCTCGGCCGCAAGGATCGTTGCCACCCGAAGTTCTATTTGTTGGAATTGTTCGTAAGAGATCATAAAATCTTAAGGGTCAATAGTAAATTCATTTTTGATTTTCCTCATGAATCCTTCGCGTGCCAGAGACGCCGCAATCCTGGAGATCCGCGCTGGTTTTTCTCGGAAATGCTCCGAAAGCCCCCGGAGCGTTGCCTGGTTTCTCTCAAGGAGAAAACGGATAATTCCGGCGCGTATCTGGCGATCCGATCCTTCAAAGCGCGACTGGCGCGCGTAATGCCGGCTCCGACGATTGGGATTTTCCACATTCTCGCCTGCAAGATGCGCGCCGTAATCCATAAGCGCATAATACCACTGGCGGGGATTTTTGCGATCCAGCGTCTCTCCTACGAGCCGCATAATCTCCCGATCGTCAACATTCTTTTTACCCGGAAAGAAAAAATGAATGTATGCGCGTCTGATGTTGGTTTCTATAAAGAGGGTCGGGATATCAAATGCAAACGCCGCAACGGCTCCGGCGGTGTTTGGTCCGATACCCGGCAGATCGTCCAGCAGATGCGGATCTGCCGGAATGGTGCCCTGATGTTTATCCATGACCTCCCGCGCCAGTTTTTTGAGCATCAGGGCGCGGCGATTGTAGCCAAGGCCCTGCCACGCATGAAGGATTTTTGAGAGAGGTGAGCGCGCAAGCGCGCGCATCGTCGGAAACTCGCGCAGAAATTTAGGATAGAACTTCATCACGCGGCTCACCTGGGTCTGCTGAAGCATGATTTCAGATACGAGAATCCGGTACGGATTTCTGGTCCGGCGCCACGGCATGTCGCGTCCGTGCCGCCGATAGTAGCCCAGAACGCGGGCGCGAAACACTGTTTTTCTGGATTCTGAATCTTTCATAGAGACTGCTGAAAAACTCTTCTTCGTAGCGAAACTGCGGGATTTTGTGCGAGGCGAGGAAGGACGACGATGCCGTATATGAGGAATATACGCCGAGGAGGACTGACGAAGCCGCAGCCAAAATCCCGCAGTTGCAGCAGAAGAGGGAGTTTTTCAGCAGTCTCATAAGCAATGCGTCCCCCGTAACGCACGAGAGGGGGACGCACAGCGCGGAAGCATCGGGCGGTTGTTTATTGAGCACCGGCAATCGGGAGTGCCACGAATTTGACCATAATCGGCATACCTGCCTGGTCTTTCATCGGCAAGTCTTTAGTCATGTCAAACGCGTGATCGCCGTCATCCGTATGAAGCATCGCATAATACGTCTTGCCCTCCATGCTTGGCCGCAGAAGGTCCACCTTTCCCGAGCCGACACCGCCCGGAAAAAGCTGCGCTCCGAGAATCCGTCCGGGCTTTCCGTCATAATCTTCATGTATCACGACCCATGCGCGCGCCGAAAGTGCGGCCGAAGAGATGGCGACTGAATCTCCCGCCGCCTGATCATCCACTTTTATCGTATCCTGTCCGCCGGTGAACGAGACCGCAGCGCCGGCAAGAAAAGGCGCGTTCGTCCCCTGCGTTTTTTGACTGGCCGCCTCCGTGCTTGCCGGAGTCTCGGACACATTTTGAAGGGCCGTGTTTCTGCTCCGCTTTGCCCACAGGGATGCAGACCCAAAACCCACGATAAACCCGACAATAAAAACCGTGATGCTCACGGCATTAAAAACTTTTCTCATCGTATTGGTTGAAGTATCCATATAATGCCATGATGAGCCATTATAAAAAAGTCGTCAAGTTTTTCTTATGTTGCTTCCCCGCGCTTGATGATCCCCTTCGCTGTCAGCCAAAAACCGCTTCAGAATTTGACAGGTCAGTATCATGCTTTCTATGGTCACATACTCATCATTGCCGTGGTGGCCTTTGCCGACCGGACCGAATTCTATGCAAGGTATTCCGCGCTGGCCAAAAAAACGCCCGTCTGACGCGCCGTGCGAGAACGCCAATTTGAGAGGCCTGCCGTACACTTCATGGGCAAGGCGTTGCAGACGCTTCACCGAGAGATTCCGCGGATCGGTATTGAAGAGACGCGCGCCCATGAGCAATTCAAAGGTTGCCTCGGGGGCCGCTCTTTGCAAGCGCGTCATAACGTCTTCCGGACGACGGGCAAAATCTTCCGTAAAACGTATGTCTAAAAAAGCGTGCGCGAGAGAAGGGCTCCTGTTCAATGCGTCGTTGGGAACTTCAATTTTAGAGAGCGTCATGGTGGGGATCCATGCATCGCACGGGCGCGGAAATTCCCGTTCTATCTTGGCGAGGATTTCTATGAGTTTGCCTGCGGCGTTTTTGCCAAGCCAGGGATAGGCGCCATGCGCGGAAACTCCTTGCACGGATACTTTCAGCTGGCACACTCCCTTTTGGCGATGGGTAATGCGTTCCTCAACTCCTCCTTCGGTCAAAATCGCAAACAAACATCGGTATTTTTCTTTCTCAAGAAGGTATCCGACCCCATGAAATCCCCCGGCCTCTTCGTCCGAGACAATCATAAGCCCGATATTCGCTCCGGGGTCCCGCTTCAAAACTTCGCGAAATGCGACCATGGCCGCAACGAGCCCCGACTTCATGTCCAAAGTGCCGCGGCCGAAAAGTTTTCCTCCGCGTACCTTCGGACGAAAGGCCTGCGCCGGGGCGTCAACCACGTCAATATGCCCGACCAGAAACACCGTCGGGCATCGTGTTTTTCTCCTCGTGATGACGAGGGACACATGACCTCCGGAAACATGCTCGCGGACAAAAATCGCCAGTCCCGCATCCGCAAAGAATTTTTTTATGCGCGCCATGCACTGGTCAAACGACGCCGGATGCCCCCGCATGGTCGGGAATCGCACGAGCTCAACGGTAAGATTGACCAGCTCCTTTCTGACAGCCGCCTCATCGCCGGTTATTTTTTTCGTATCGGTCCTCATGTTTTATATCTTTAGAAACTGTTGAAAAAGCCCCTCTCCTGCTGCAATTGCAGGATTTCGCACGGGGCTGCGTCAGTCCTCGTCAGCGTATATTCCCCATATACGCCTTCCTCGTCCTTCCTTGCCCCGCACGAAATCCTGCAATTTCGCTACGAAGAAAGCTTTTTCAACAGTTTCTTACACTTTTATGGTCTCGCTCTTCACCTTATATTTGCGTACGGCGGCGTCATTGGGGCCAAAATCCCGCATGAGACTCTCCGGCACCTTTATGGTCCCGTTGTGGACAACAAACGGACGATCCACTATGTCCTGGGCAAAAAAAATGGAGCTTGGCGACATGTCGGCCGGATACACATAGTTGGGAAGCGATGCCACGGACAGATTGAAAAAGCGTCCGATGCCTGTCTCCAACATTCCGCCGCACCACACACCGATACGGGCCGCAGCGCACAGGTCGTGAATTTTTTTTGACTCCACGAGGCCTCCGACGCGTCCGGGCTTGATGTTGATAATTTGGCATGCCCCGATCTGGATGGCTTTACGCGCATCCTCGGCGCTCAAAATGCTCTCATCCAGACACACGGGCGTTTTGATCTCTCTCTGGAGGGAGGCATGATCAATGATATCGTCATATCCGAGCGGCTGTTCAATCATCGTGAGTCCGAACTCATCAAGTTTTTTGAAAAGATCAAGGTCGCGGATGGTGTAGGCGGAGTTGCCGTCAAGCATGAGGTCAATGGCGCCGAATTTCTCGCGGATCTTTTGCGTGACTTCCAAGTCCCACCCGGGCTTTATCTTTACTTTGATGCGTTTGTACCCTTCGCTCAAGCGCAGCGCCACTTCTTCAAGCAACTCTTCATGACTTGCCTTGATGCCCAGCGACTCCCCTACCGCGATAATCTCCTGCGTGCCGCCCAGCAATGCTTTGACCGATGCGCCCCGCTGTTGCGCATAGAGATCCCAAAACGCCGTCTCCAGCGCGGTCTTGGCAAAATTATGGCCGCGCACGTGTGCATATGCAGCCGCCATGTCATCGGGAGTCGCGATGTTCTTGCCAAGCACCGTAGGCATGAGAAAATCCTTCAGCGCCAGATATGTCTCTGCCGCGTATTCCGGCACGTAGAGCGGCGCCCCGAGAGCCGCGCCCTCGCCGTATCCGGTGAGCCCATCGGCATACAGCTTGACGAGTATACTGTCTTTGACCGTGACTTTCCCGAAACTCGTCTCAAAAGGATGGATGACCGGAAGTTGTATATGGATGATGTCCGCGCATTCTATTTTCATATGGTCTCTACACCATAAAATAAATCAGAGCTATTGTACATCAAAAAGAGTGAAAATGGCCTCTTCATCACGAGAGCGATGAAGAGGCCGGATTACTGCGAGGTCCTTAGAATTGGTTGCACCGGATTACTTCGCCAATGCCTCCTTTCTTGAATTGCCGCAGCACATCATGGGCCGGCGATTCTCCTGTCGCCAGACGACGGTACAGGGGCTCAAGGTAGCATTCCTCGCCAAGCTGTCTTTTTTCAAGACCGGCTTTCGCGATTTTCAAGACCTCTTGTGCAAGAAACGTGACTGCCGGCAAACCGTCTTTGATCGCCTGATCGCGCCACCTTGACCACCGACTCCAACTTCTTCCTTCTATCAATTTTATCGTCGCCCCGAGGTTCTCCACAATCCCGAGTGCAAGCGCCACCGCGCCGATGGGTTGAGCAGTTGTGCCAACATCACGCACTTCTATGTAGAGATTCTTGATATACGTGCCAAGCAACTGCACAGCATCACGCTGACTGCTATGCGCCAATGCTGCGGCCTCATGGGGGGGGAATGGATGGATCAAGCTCCGCCCGGATGCGGGCGGCCCAGAAAGCCCACCAGAATCCTTTATCAACATGGAAGCCTGACGACCTGACCCATCGCTCTTGCGTAAAGTCAGTTCCGTTGAAAACGCGGAAAGGCATGGGAGACTGTGATCCCAAAAAATCCTGCATACTCATCGGGTCATCCGGAATAAGACACAGGGATTTCTTGTAGTCCGTACCTCCCTCGTCGGGAAGGAATGGCGGGGTATGGTTCCAGATACGCTGGAGGTAATCGGGCCACCCATAAAACTTTCTTTCCGGCAGACCCACCATCATGCGGTCATTCGGAAATCTGGAGGTCGCCATAAACTGATTCCAGGTATCTGCTCGCGATTCCATCTTTCCCGTCTCTCTGCCCATAAAAATTGGGGAGTTTGCGAACAAACCGATGAAAACACAAGACAGCGCCTGCAGGCAATTCACTGCACAGATCGCTTCCTGAAGGGAAACGCCGATGCAGGGCTGCGTGGAAGACGTCGTAAGTCCGACGCGGTGCTCCCAGCCGCGAAGGCGGACAACAGGATATATACCCTTCCTGCAGACATATTTTTCATACGTTCCCGCGTCGTCAGACATAACCGGCTGGCGGCTGAGGGAAAGAAAGGAGAGCCCTGGGGCGCACTCTTTCAATTCTCCTCGCGCCTGTGTGAACTGGGTATTCATGTCGTGGATGGTCTTGGTCGGTTTGAACGAGACCTCCAGGTTGGCCACGGAATTGTCCGGATCTATGTAGCCGTATGGGGCTCCTTTGACTCCCACCACAGAATTTGTCGTCCGGTCAGCGGCAAGCGTATAACCATACTTCCTGCAGAGGTTTTCAAACAAAATCCTCGTCGTCTCATGCGACGATGGCCTACCTCTTTGGTCCTGCACCATTTGCATCTCAATTTCCATTCCGACAGTGCGTAGCATAGAATCCCTTTCTCAAAGATCGTTACTGTTCTTGTACTGAACCCGACATGCTGGCGTTCTCATACACACGTTCATGGCGAGTTCAGATAAAAACGGTACGTGAAAATGAGGGGAAGAGACCGCGGACGGTTCTTCCCCTCGCGTCGTTATCTTGCTGCGACATTATCAACATCATCAACCGGCGCGAGGCCGAAAAACTCCTCGCAAATTTCTTGCCAGCTGTTTACTCTCTCGCTCTCTGTCATGTCAGCCACCTCAAGGGCGGCTGACTCGGCGTCCGCAGCACCCGCAATCAATTTTGCGGCTGCCAGCTGCAAGGCGAAGATCCCACTCTCCTCTCCAATATACTCAAGAGGAGAAAGAATCGCAGACGCCCACCCGAGAAATCTCAAAAGCGTATCAAGACGAGCCTCTCTCTTGCTCCCAACACATCCCAAGAGGGTTTCAAAGTCCTGCGATACTCTTGGATCCCTCGCAGCACTTCTCCACGCGTCCATGGGGTCGTCGGACTCCATGATCTCACGTATCTCCTTCATGTCTGCCGCAATGTCGCGGGCGACTTTGGGTCTGTAATAGACCGGCAGATTGCCAATGGGCGTAATGAAGGGCACGAACGGCGTGGTTTCAAAAATCGTGCTGCCCAGAGTCTCGTTCAGGACTGCTGCGCGGTTCATGAGCCACCGCTCAATGAAGAGAAACTGCAATTCCGGCGGGCCGCCGCTTGAAATTACGGCCTCCACCGAGCCATTGGTCCTTTCTATCCATGCGCTTGCGGGACATCCTTGCGCGCTTACACATCCGAACATGATCGGGTGGAGCGCCCTATAGATCGGGGCGTTGCGCCTCCCCTCTTCACCGCCGTGGGTGAATCCCCATTCACGGGCGATTTTCACTGCCCGGCGCACTTCGCCGGGGGAGTTGTCCACCAGCTCCTTCCCCAAGATGGCGGCATATTTTACGAGATCGGCGCCGTATGGCCAATCCACGTCATAGACCACGAGCGGAGCGATCTGGGGATAAAACTCACGGAGAAATGAGGAGATGAGAAAGAAGAGCAGCATAGTGTTTGGCCACAGCCGCTTCTCGTCTTTCCCGTTTGCCAGCACCGCGGCATGCTGGGCGCAGAATACGCGGATTTGCGGGGCAGGAAGCCCAAGCTCCAGAAGAGAGATGACGGTTTTCACCATCGGAAGGATATAGGCGGGTGTCCGCAACGACGGGCGGTCCTCGGAGCCCCCGAATCCCACACTGAACGCTATTTTCTCAAGCAGCGCGGGTTCTCTGGCGATCCGCACACACAGCGAGACAAGCGTGAGGATTCCCTCCGGGTCGCTGCCGATCCACATACGGTTCTCTGTGAACGCGCGCAGTATATCGCAGGATAGCTCAACCTCCTCCTCCGAGATACCGGAACCGACCGCTGTATTGATGATCCGATCAAATCGTTTGGGATCAAACCACGCCTTGATGCTCTTTCCCTCCCATGGGGATTTCTCCCAGCCGGTGAACACCTTCCAGGCCGTGCGCTTGTCTTCTGAAAGCGCTGCGACTATCGCCCGGCTGGCCGGACTCATTTCGTTCACTCGCATCTTCTCTGCTCCTTTGAAAGAGTGATAATGCCGTTTTGGATATTCAGTCAGGCCTGAATATCCGATGGAAAAAGAACTGCGAAATCCTTTTGGCCTGAAAACCGGGGAGATTGGCAGGATGGCTCCACGGTTTTCAAATCAAAAGGGCTGACATAAAAATCGGCCCTCTCTTTGAAAGAAGGCCGATTTTTTCTTTATATCGCAACAAGTCTCCTAACTGTCTTTCGGATATGAACAAAATCGGCCTCTTTGAGCAAAGGCATAAAACATAATAAGCCAGAAGCCGATTGTTCTTGGATTCATATATTTGATTTGATGGAGATCATTATAATGCAATAGAATATCCCGTCAAGTCGACGTTATCCACAAGGATATTTGACATGGTACCGCCCATCGCATAGAATAAATTCCATCATGAAAGAAATCAACGCTTTCTCAATCGTATGTTGCGCATGTCCGGAACAGACCCATTCGGGGGCATGCGTGAATTTTGTTTGTCGGTAGAACATATCCTTTCATAAAACAAAAAGATTTACGCCGGCTCCTGAATCGTTCGGGGGCTGTTTTCGTTCTCTCTTAAGAAAGGTTCTTTATCATGTGCAACGCTTTGGAACCGGAAGACTCGGCGCAAGTCATTGAAATGGTGGAAGCGCTCGGTACACTGCATGACCAGATCATCAATAATGATTCGGACACAGATAAAAGAGTCCTCAAGTCCCAGAGTGGTCTCCTGACGATCCGACTTTTTGAAGTTGCCGCAAAAATAGAAGGTCGGCCGCCGAGGAGATGACATCCGCTAGCCGGCCGCTCTGGAGGGGCCGGTTTTTATATCTGGGACACGGTGTGGAAAACCGCCTTGACGGGAATGCCTGCCTTGCGCTATAGTTGAATTCATCATGAATCATACAAGAATCACGTTGAATAATGCATGGCGCATGGCGCTGATGGCCATGATGATGGATATGATGCCCTCCGGCGAGGACGTGTTTCGCGTATGAGATAAATCAAGACACATGCACACAGCCCTCGCCTAAAAAGCGGGGGCTGTTTTTATTGCTCTTTGAAAAAAACATTTTTGTGTATTTCGTGTTGTCCAATAGCGCCCATAAATCATACATGATGCAACCAGTTGTGGGCGCTTACGGCAACACAGGAATACAGGAGATGAAGATGACCACGCAAGACTCAATGCTTCGTGCGTTTGCGGCCAAACACGATCTTAAAATAGATCGGGGGGAAAACAAAGGCCTCATTATAACCAGGCGATTCTATGATGGCATCTTCCATAGAGAAACGTCACTGGGATTCAGCGCCGGAACGCTCGCCCAGTCCCGCCCGGAAGATCTGCTGCGTATGTTGAGAAAGGAATTTGGAATCGGCTAGCGGCACCTCCCGCATCATTGGCTCTATCCCTTCGGATAGGGCTTTTTTTCATGCCACATAAGAGAATACAAGAAACAGGGGGAGAACTCATCAAAGCCGTCCCGATATCGGGACGGCTTTGATGAGTTCAATCAACCAAATCAGCCCTTCCCGCCCATGCCGCAACACTTGCACTTCTTACCCATGAGCTTCATGAAGCCCGCGGCGATCACCAGAATAGGCCACAGGATATTGACGGCTCCTGCCGTGAGCACGTTGAGGTCTCCCAAAAGGAACAACGCGCCAAACGCAATCACAAAAACCGGGATCATGGAGTGATGCGAACATCTACACATGCCGCCGTCCATTTTTTCATTCATCATAAAAAGCAATGCTTCTTTATCTTTTTATTGATCTTTTTATCGGGATACTGCTTCGACCTTTACATCTTTGATGATCACGGGTTCCAGGGGCCGGTTATTGCGCCCGGTCCTCACTGATCCGATGGCGTCTACCACGTCCTGCCCGCTTATGACTTTCCCGAAAATAGTATAATCATGAGGCAACGGCGTATCCTCCAGCATGATGAAAAATTGGCTGCCGTTGGTATTAGTTTTGGGGCCGGCATTTGCCATGGCAACGACTCCTTTTTTGTATCCTTCCCGATATGACGAAGTATTCGGATTCAACTCATCCGCAAACGTATAGCCCGGGCCGCCGGTGCCGTCTCCTTTGGGATCGCCGCCCTGAATCATAAAGCCCTTGATCAGGCGATGGAACGTAAGATTTTTATAAAATCCTTTCTGGGCAAGCGTAATAAAATTCTGCACGGTTTTGGGAGCATCCGTGTCATAGGTGCCAAACCGGATATCACCCATGCTGGTTTTCAATGTGATGATGTGCCTTAGGCCATCAGCCACCGAGAGGACCGGGGCGGCCTCGGAGGCTGGATTGGCCGGCGGAGTCGCGACGGCATTATTTTGAGACTGCGGCTCTGGATGAGGCATGGTTTTGGTACCGGAATAAATGGCGAGGCCGATGATACCGACTAGGATAACCGCGCCTCCGATGAGCAATCCTCGTTGAGCTGAAGACATGATACAGAAATTATATGCGTTTTTGGAAAGCTATGCAATCTGGAACGTAAAAAAGTCTGTCTTATCCACGCGGCCTTTGACGAGGCGCACCCCGTCTTTCCGGAGAAGCTCCTCCTTGCGCTTGACACCTCCGGGTCCGCTATAACCGGAAAGCCGGCCCGTGGAAGCCACCACTTTATAACACGCAAAACGTTCGGGGCAGGAATTACCGGCCATAATCCTGCCGATTGCGCGGGGCGATGTCCGGCATACGCGAGCCAATTCCTTATACGTCGCCACTTTCCCCTTGGGGATTTTTTTCAACAATTTAATTGCCGGGTGCATATTGAAATGAGTTCTACAAAATCCCCTCTTCTGATTGCGGAGTATGCTGCGGGAATGCGCTGGCAGAGGGACGGCCCGCATCTTCCCAGGAAGAGGCGGTTTTGAACCGCGCATAATCAATCGTGATGACGCTTTCTTTAATGCTATGATCCTCATCATGCCATCGGGTGCAATAGACAAGAGAAAGCGGGGACCCGGATCGCTCAAGGCGCAAGGCATGAGCGAGCAGAAAAAGTTCCTGCACCGCTTCGGCAAGGTCCGTCTCATAGATAGCGCGCGGGGAAACCTTGATGAGTGTGCACGGCCGCCCGGTCCCGTCCGTGAGAAGCACGTCTACTTCCGGATAGCTCCATCCGGCTTGAGCCACCACCGGCACGAGTTCTCCAATGTGGATATTGGCAAGACGCCAGCCGTAACGATCAATAAGATCCACGCACAGCTCCGCAATGATGTGCTCCTTTTCTTTTTTATATTCGGCGTGCAACGCCGACAGCGAATCGCGCAGAATCCAGATGGCGCGCGTATGAAAAGAGAAATAAAACGCTTCTTTTGCGTGCGAATAATCAAGTTGTGGTTCCATAAGTTGAGATCAATAAATTCCCTGCCGATATGCGATATAAAATTCTGTACGGCCAGATGCGATATGAATATTCGCCGGTATATTGGCCGCTTAATTTCTTCCCCAAAAAGGGATCTTTCTGGAGAGCGACAAGGGCTACGGTTATACGACGCCGGTATTTCTCACTTATTTTTGCGAGATCTCCTGCTGTTTTTCGCGGGATGATGACGCGATACGGCATATTTGTATTTGCTTTTATCAGCCAGCACATATCCCTCCTCCGCAAGAACCTCTTCAAGCGTAAGATAATTACCCTTGGCATAGGCGCGTTCCGCCTCCGCGATATCTTTTTTCAAATCCGGAAAATCGCGCGCGACCTCCATAGTTTCCCGCCACGATTCAAACTCTTCGGCGGACATCATGACCGCTTTCGGACGGCCGTTCTCGGTAAACGTATAATGGATATTGGGTTTCTGGACCGCCTCTGCGATCTCAAAAATGCGTTTTCGCGCTTCCGAAATGGGGATGGTAGTCTTCGTGTCCATATGTTACCTCAAAGATATTCCCGACCTTTCTTTCTGTACACAATAGCGTACATATAAAACGGGCGTCAACTAGAGTAATCCACAGTCGCGAAAACTGGTAAACCCGCTTTTTGAAACCACGATATGATCGGTAATTTCTATCCCCAGTATCTTGCCCGCATCGCACAGCCGCGCGGTGATCAGGCGGTCCTCTTCCGATGGCTCCGAGTTGCCGGAAGGATGATTGTGCGCCACGATAATCTGGGCCGCGGAATGCGCAATTGCCGGCTCAAATACCTCGCGGGGATGCACAAGATTGGCATTGAGCGTGCCGACCGAAATGATTTCACGTTTGATCTCCTGATGGCGGGCATCAAGAAAAAATACCACAAAATGCTCTTTTTTATGATTCCGGATGTCCTGGAGCTGGCGCCATACGTCCTGCGGCGCCAGATATATTTGAGACTGTTTGTTTTTGAGCAGGCGGCGGCCCAGCTCAAAACACGCTACGATTTCGCAGGCCTTACTTGCCCCCAGGCCCCGGATCTTTTCCAGACTCATCATATCGGCTGTCGCAAGAGACACTCCTCCGAATCTGTTGAGAATATTGCCTGACAGCTCCACAACATTCATTCCCCTGCCGCCAGTGCGCAAGAGAATCGCCAGAAGCTCGGCATTGGAAAGTTTCTCCGGCCCGTATTTGGCCAGCTTCTCGCGCGGCCGTTCAATTTTCGGCAAGTCTTTTATTTTCACTGTAATGAGGGATTGAATTGGCGGGCGTGCTTGAGCGCGGCTGCATACCATACCAATTCGTCAAAAACAGTTTTCAGGCGGTCCGTGAATGACGGGTCTTTGATAGCGCCTGTTTCGTCAAAAAGATTCCCAATGTCGGAAAAGTAAACCGCGTTTCGGATCGGCACCATCTGCAATTCAATCAGCGATACGCGCAGCATTTCCGCCATGCGTCCGCCGCCGAGCATCCCCCCGGACACGCCACATATACCTACCGGCTTACGATTATACTCCTTATAGAGCTGATCCAGCATCATTTTCAGCTCGCCAGGATAGCCGTGATTGTATTCGGGAGAGACAATGATAAGGCCGTCGGCACGCTTCATGATATCGCTCCACTGTGCCGCTCTGTCTTGGATCATCGCCGTGGTCCTGGCCGCGCCGACAAAATCGCGCACGTCCAGAAGCTCGGTTTCAAACTGGCGGTATTGGCGGGCCTGGGAAAGTACGTAGCGCGCGGCTTTTTCCGATTGCCGGCCCTCGCGGGCAGTACCCAAAAGAATAGGGATGAAAAGTTGACTCATGTGTTTTTTATCTTTAGATATAAGAAATTGGAGCGTTGTTAGAACTCATTTCAATAATCCGTATTCTACTGCAAATCTTGAATTTCGGCTGCAAACCATTCAGGTCTCGTCGGGTTACTATCCAGTAGCCCTCCTCAACCTTCATGGTTTTCGCTCGAAATTCAAGATTTTCGTAACGAAAGAGATTATTGAAATGAGTTCTAGAACGAAGTATACAATAAACGCCGTGTGAATGGAACTGCGAATCGATTCTGGTGTTAATTGACTGCCAGTAATATCAAAACGCCCGGCCGGACGCCGGGCGTTTTGATATTTTTGAAAAGTCCTACCCGTCAATGCCGTCAATGACGTGCTTCTTTATCCCCAAAACACAGGCGATCGCAAAAACCGCAAGCGCACCGGTCAGCATCACGATCCGCGAACCCCAATGATCCATCCCATACCCAAAAGCAAAACTTCCCGCCGGCATAAATCCCATAAACATAAGGATATAGATGCTCATGACCCTGCCCCGCAAGGCGTCCTCTACCGTATGCTGGATCACACTATTCATCATGGAAAACACCGATGCGAATGCAAGACCGATAAAGAAACTGAAGACCAGGCCAAGCCAAAAATCCGTGGCAAGGCCGAAGCCTGCCAGGGACAGAGCAAAGAGCATGCTTCCTTGGGCAATAAAAAACGACGGGCGCAGGCGATTGGCATAGGCGGACATGATGATTGCGGCAAGTAAAGATCCGGCTCCGGTCGCGGCGTACAAATACCCTAAACTCGCCGCACCGCCATGAAATACCGTTTCGGTAATGGAGGGCAGAATGGAAGTATAGGAAAATCCGAATGCGGACATCACGGCACTGGCAATCATGAGGATGCGTATTCTCTCATGCCCGAATGAATATGCGAGCCCCTCTTTGATCGCGCGCAAAGGTCGGGGATGATGCGCGTGGATTTTTGCATCAAACCTGATCAGCGCCAAAGAAATGATCGCGGCAATAAAACTCACGCCGTTGAGAATAAACGTGCCGCCGCTGCCGATGGCTGCAATCGCAAGACCGGCAAACGCCGGCCCCACGATGCGCGAGGCGTTGAACGTCGCGGAATTGAGCGCTACGGCAGACGTCATGAATTCTCGCTCTTCAATCATCTCCGCGATAA
>CAYXAG010000002.1:0-4779 GCA_964462235.1 uncultured Candidatus Saccharibacteria bacterium | reverse complement strand
GCGATAAAGGCCTGCCGCGCCGGAAGATCAATGGCATTGACCGCCCCCAGAAGAAACGTCAAAAGGCAGATTTCCCAAAGCGTTACGACATGCAAAAGAGCCAGCATCCCCAAAATCAGGGCAAGAAGCATGGACGCAATCTGGGTGAAAATGAGAAGGGAGCGTTTATTAAGCCGATCCACTATAACCCCGGCTCCCAGACCGAATACGATCACCGGCAAGGCGCCAACGGCTGCCGCCACGCCGACCCAGAAGGCCGAATGGGTCAGCTCCAGCACGAGCCAGCCCTGCGCCACGTTCTGCAGCCAGGTGCCGATCATAGAGACCAGTTGGCCGAGGAAATAGAGTCTGAAATTGCGGTCGCGAAACGCCGGAAAAGCGTCTCTTGTTTTTTCAAGCCATCCGGACGCCTCTCCGATGCTGATCTCGGGACTTTCACTGATAAGGTATTCGTCTTCTTCGTCAAATCGCTGGGGCATAAATAAAGTGGAGACGGCAATCAAAAAGTCCCGTTCCCGGGGCTTTTTGATTGCATATGAACTGACGGTTATCGGGAAAACCCTCGACCGCGACTCATCGGCCGCGGATTGTTTTCACGCCAGCAGTTCTTGCAGTAGACATCGCGTCCCGGCGTGGGAGGAAACGGAACCGAATCCTGCGCCCCGCACTTGGAACACGTTATGTCGTAGCGCGGGCGATCATCTTGGAATCCCCCGCTGCCTCGCTGATCTTGAAAGGCCACGTACATATGGCGAATTGCACATCAGGGCATCACGAGTGACGCCTCATCCATACACTTCGCGTTGATTGAAAAACGACCCAGCTCTTCTTAAACAGATACGTAATCTTTCAAGACCAGTGATGGTTTAGATCCGCCACCCATTAATACTAAGCTTTGACCAGTATAGCATGAACCGGAAAACAATGCAAGCCCGTGAAAAGCGGGATACCAGAATCGAACTGGCGTCTTCACCTTGGAAGGGTGACGTATTGCCACTATACCAATCCCGCATGTGGTATTCGCCAACAAATCCATCATAGCAGCCGCGCGATATCCCGCCAAGTGACCAGCGCCATGAGGATCACCAGCGCCATGAATCCAACCATGTGCGCGGCATTCTCCACGCGCGGACTGGCGCGCCTGCCCTTTATCTTTTCTATGACCAAAAACAGGACTCTTCCGCCATCCAACGCCGGAATCGGAAGCAGGTTTAACACCGCAAGATTCATCGCAAGCACACCAATAAATTGCAGGAGATAGCCGAGCCCCAGGACCCGTGCGTCGGTGATAAAAAAGAAAATCCCCACGGGTCCTGATATATCCACTCCGGATGAGCGGCGCGCCACGAGTTGCTTTGCGGTCTCCCAGAGGCCAGTGCCAATGGCCTCTCCGGTCCGTACCGTTGTTTCCAAGCCCTTGACGGGCGCCACGTACCAAGGAACACGACTCACGATCAACTGGCCCATGGCGATTCCCAACGCTCCTTCGTCTGCCGGAGCATTGATGCGCGGGATTGCACGGATTTCGCGGATACGCGCGCCCCGGCGCACCACCAATACCATCTCCTCGCCCCGATACGCATCCACAAAATTCTGAACGTCTTTTTCCGTCTCAATCCGGAGCGAGATTTCCGGCCTGCGCATCTCCAGGAGAGTATCGCCAAATTTAAGACCTGCCTGCTCGGCGGGCGATTTCGGACTGACGCCAAGAATCACAATCGGAACTCCCGACTCTTCCCGATCGCTGACCTGCGGAAGCCCAATGCCGGAAGCCACGGAGAAAAGCAGCCAGGCAAAGACAAGATTCATGCCGACTCCCGCGACAAGGATGACCAGGCGCTGCCAAGCCGGGCGCGAGATAAAGCTATTTTTTGCGCCTTCGCCCTCACCATGCTCCCCGAAAATTTTTACGAATCCGCCCAAGGGAAGCGCGTTGACCGAATAGCGCACCCCGTTTTTCACGCGCGAGAAAATGCGCGGCGGGAACCCGAACCCGAATTCCTCCACCCGCACACCAAGCCACCGCGCGGCAAAAAAATGCCCCCATTCGTGAACGAGAATGAGCACGCTGATCGCTACGAAGACAAAGATGAACGTAAACATAACAAAAATAAATATTCCACATTTCCTTTGCTGCCGGTGATGGGAGACCGCATCTTGCCCTCCGCATCCCATCCGTGACCGGGAAGCCACGCTTCAAAATCCCGCACCAGGGCCTCCCGCAGCGTCTCGTCATACAGCACTCCATGCTTGAGCATACCCGGATCACGCGTCTCGTATTGCGGCTTGAAAAGCACAATCGCGCGCCCTTTTGGCGCAAGCAGGCGCCGCACATGCGGCAGGATGTCGGTAAGAGAAATCAGCGACACATCCGCAACCGCAAGGTCCGCTTTCTCCGGCAGAGCCGCAAGGTCGCGCACGTCGGTTTTTTCCATCACCACCACCCGCGAATCACGTCGGATTTTCAAGGCAAGCTTGCCGATGGCCGTGTCAATCGCATAGACTCTTTTTGCCCCGTGATCAAGCAGGACCTCGGTAAATCCTCCGGTCGCGGCCCCGATATCCACGGCTATTTTCCCGGTAGCATCAACGCCGAATGAGCGCATCGCCGCCTCCAGTTTTTCCGCTCCCCTGCCGACATAACGACGACGGTTACGGACTTCTATGCCAGCATCGGTGCCTACGGGCTGGGCCGGAGACACTGCTTTCTGACCGTTGACAAATACCAGCCCTTCGGTAACGATCAGAAACGCATCCTGAATCGTGCCTGCCAGATGACGCTCGCAGAGGACCTCATCCAAACGCCGCCGCTTCATAAGACCCACCGCTTCATAATTTTTCGTAGCGAAATGATGATTTTTCGGAGACGGGAGCTCCCGCTTCGCGGGAAGCTCTCGCGTCTGGCAGCGAAAACAACGAAGCGCGAGGAAGTGAATACGGAATATTCATTGACGAGCGATGAGTTGTCTGCAGCCGAAAAATCATCATTGCAGCAGAAAGGATTATGAAGCAGCGGGTCTACACGGTCAGTATCTCTTTTTCTTTCGCGCCAGAAAGATCTGCAATCTTCTGATTTGAATCATCAATAATCTTCTGAACCTCGTTCTTCTGCCGGAACCGGTCGTCTTGAGAAATCTCACCTGCTTTTTGACGACGGTCAACGTCGCGAATCGCCTCCTCCCGCGCCTGACGCACGCGGATACGCGCGTCTTCGGCGTGGCGGTGCAGAAGCTTCACCAGCTCTCCTCTCCGCTCCTGGGTAAGAGGCGGCAACGACAGGCGGATGGCATCCCGATCGCTGATGGGCGCAAGGCCAAGGGACGAATTTGCGATCGCCTGCTCTATTGCCGGAAGCGCTGTCTTGTCCCAGGGCTGGATCAAAAGCTGCCGGGCATCCGGAGCCGAGATACTGGCAACGGCTTTCAAAGGAGTCTTGGCACCGTAGTAGTCCACAAGAATCTCTTCCACCAGCGCCGGAGTCGCGCGTCCGGTACGCAAAGATCCGATCTCCTGCTTCAGGTGCTGGAGAACTTTTTCGCTTAATTGTTTTAAATCCTGCATGATTTATTTCCCTAAAATCGCAAACATCCGGTCCGGATTTGCGGGATGGATGAAAAGCTTTTTCACGGAGAGACGCGTGGGCAGCATCTGTCCGCGCCAGCTTATCCCCGCATCGTCGCTCCGGTCCAGCTCGTGTCCCGCAGAAACAAACACAGTGGCACTGGCCGTGGGACGTAGCGCAATGCCCCGCGGAGGAAAGTAAGCCGATGGAAGCAACGTCGGCACCCGATCCCACGTCATGGCGCCGGTGACGGAACGCAGGAGTCCGACACTTGAACCCAAATACAGCGTTGCGGGACTGCGCGGATCAATCACGATGGGAAGCGTGACAGGAGAAAAAGAATCCCGCAAAGCCTCCAACGGACTTTCGGGGGGCTGGACATAACCGGTTTGGGTCACCTCTACCCGCGACACGGCATCACTTAAGTCCGTCCAATTTGTCCCGCCGTCAAACGTCTTATATAATCTTCCGCGGTCTGTCCCCACATACAGCTCCTGCGGAAATGAAGGGTTTACGACAAGAGTCGTGAGCGGCTCGCCGAAATTCTTCAAAATCTTCCAATTCATGCCCCCATCTGCGGAATGCAAGAGGTTTCCCTGGCCGGTTACCACAAAGACCGATTCGGCGTCAGCCGGATCTGCGTAGATATCAAACACGCCAAAACGATTTGCGGTCACGAAATAAACCTCGCGGAAGGAGCCTCCTGCATCCGTACTTTTCAACACGCGGCCGATACCGCCTTGAAATACCGCCAGATACAGATAACTCTGACGAGCAGGGCTGATTGCAATTTTATGCACATCGGCTTTCGGATCCAACACTCCTGCGGAATCATGAACCTGATTCCAGGTTGTCCCGCTGTCCATGCTTTTCCAAAGGCCGGAAGCTTTCCCGCCCGCAAAAATGATTGAAGGATTCTGGGACTGGAACGCAACATCAAAAATCGCGCGGGGCGATGCCGGAGAAAACGTCGGCGCCTGCCACTGATTGCCCCCGTCAGACGAAACCAACAGGATATCGCTCCCGGAAGATGTTTTTGTACCGGAGCCGGATAACAAAATATCAATGCCCGCCAGATGCAAAGCAGCTGGAATAATGACTGCCAGCAAAAGGAAAAGAATCAGGATAATGAACACAATTCTCAACATGAGCGTATGCGTTTCTTAGAACCTATCCACTATCTTCCAACCCCCTCCGCAACAGCAAGGAGATGAATG
>CAYXAG010000001.1:0-22150 GCA_964462235.1 uncultured Candidatus Saccharibacteria bacterium | reverse complement strand
ACACACTAAACCAACACCACTAACTTCAGAACTACATCACCGCCCTTGGTGCGTTTCTCAATCTCGCGGTTTTTGATTGCAGAAAGAAGCATGCGCAGCGTTGACAGCAATTCCGGCTCCTGATTTTTCAGGGCGCGGCGCGCCGCATCTTCAATGGTAACTTTTAATCCCATAAAACAAAAAGGGGGCGGAGAGGCCGTGGCGTGAGGAGACCCTTGGACGGCATCGCGGGCATGGCATCCCGACGGCAGTCGGGACGAGCGATGCCGGACACGGAGCAAAAATTCCTCGCTGGGGTCAAAGCCAACTGCTTGGCTTTGACGAGCGATTCAGGCGAGCGTCCAGCGAGCCCTTAAGAATCGCTCTGGGGTTTGCCTATGAGACAAACTTTTTGCGCGGATCCGAACGGCATGGCCGATAACCGCCCCACAGCCAACTACCGCTCATCCTCCGGCAATTTCCCCAACTTCTCCAGTCGCGCGCGTTCTCGGGTCAGCTTCACGCGCCGCAACGCACGCTCCCGCACCGCGCGTTTCGTGAGCTTTTCCTGGTAGGACTTAAGCTTGCGCGCACGCAGCAAGATACCCGACTGCTGCACCCGACGGGAAAAACGGCGAAGCATCGCCGGCGCAGTTTCGTATTCCCTTCTTCGCACCTCTACCATAAACACGAATTAAGAATAATGAATGAAGAATGCAGGAGAAAACAGCAGACACGTATACCCTATCTTCTTCCGCATAATTCCTTATTCATGATTCCTTATTCCCATTGTTTGTCCATCCTCCCAAAATATGGAGATGCAGATGGTCAACCACTTGCCCCCCTTCCCGTCCGACATTAAATACCAGCTTGTATCCGGCAAGGCCCATCTTTGAGGCGACATCCCTGGCTGCGTAGAGCATCTTGGCGATCATATCGCTGTGGTCAGCCTTCAGATGCGCGATGGACTGGACATGAACCTTGGGGATGCAAAGCAAGTGTACCGGCGCCTTGGGATGGATGTCTTTGAAAATCTTGATATCCGCATCTTCCATCACCGTCTGGGATGGGATTTCGCTGGCTGCGATTTTACAAAAAATACAATCCATGATGCGTAGAGACGACGGACACGAGACAAAATTATCACATGTCTTTGCGCTTAAGTTTGCGTTTCAGAAACTCAACCAGCTTGACCTGCGGAATCGTCTCCTGAATCCCCGATTCCACTTCCCGCACCATGATGGTCTCATCCAAAGCCTCCTTCTGTCCGATGATCAAGGCGAACTTCGTCCCGATGCGCTCCGCGATCTTGAGCTGGGACTTGATAGAGTCGCGGCCAAGCGATTCTTTCAGGCCGATACCGGCCTCGCGCAACGCCTCCATGACGGCAAAACTTTTACGCTTTGCCAAATCTCCCAGCTGGACCAAAAACACTTCCTCAACGATTTTGAGAGCCGGATCGCCTCTTCGCTCATGAAGGAGCGTCTCCAACGGACGCATGAAAAGCGCTCCGCTCACCGCATGCATGGGCTTGCCGGCGATCAGAGTGGCGGCCAGAGATACCCGGCCTCCCTCTGCCAGGCGCAGATACGAGACGGCAATCTGCATACTGTCCTCCGCCGCCGCATCCGGCATGCCGGATGCGGATGCAGACACCGGCGCGTCACCAGATGCGCCGGGGCGCTTCTGAAACATCACGGGGCGCCTAGCCACAAACTCAAAAAGAATGGTCCGGAACCATGATCCTTCACGGAAAAATTGGGGATCAAGCATATAGGGGATTTCCGCCTCGTCCATGAATTCAAGCAGTTCCTTCGTATGAGATTTGCACGCTTCGCATAAAAAATCAAGAGTCTGCGGAGCAAGCTGTGCGACAATCCGGCATTTCTCGTCCGGGCAGGAAAGAACCCTCACGGACATTTTTTTCACATCGCGGCGCGATTTTGGACAGAGACGATTTTTGCGGGCGCGCAAATAGTTGCCCAGCGCGGAGCGGAAGGACCCGCGGCACTGCTCGCAGCCGATGGCATTTATGCGCAGTTCAATCTTATATCCGAGCGCTCCCAGATCCGCCTCCTGCAGGATCTTCCATATCACCTGGATAATTTCCGCCTCACCGACAGGGTTCTCCTCTCCCATCATCGTCAGCGTCCATTCCGGCTCGGCCATCACCGTCCGGTCCCGTGGCGCACCCCGCTCGGCCGTCTCCTCCCAAAAAAACTTGTCCCCAGCCATATACCACTTCACCGGATAGGACAACTCCTGTACGCGGTGAGCACAACAACGCAGGGCCCCGAACAACATTGAAGGCACAAGCATGAATTCTTCTCCGTTGCGCGTCTTGGCGACAACCAACGCCCGATCATCCAAAAATCCCGCTTTGACAAGCGGGGCGCAGGCGCGCGGATCATCAATCACCGCCGGTTTCATTTCCTCAAATCCGTAGAAGCCGGCTACACCGGCTGCGATATGTTCCAATCTCAAAAAATCGCGGCTTGGCAGCCGGTCCAGACGCGACACCGCTTCCGACAGAAGTATTTTTGTTTTCGGCATATTGGAGAGTCGTCAGAAATTAAACGCCGCTGCAGGCGGGGACCCGAACCGATCCGCGGGCCATGCGCGAAAAATCACCCGCCCGACCATCAATGAACGATTCAGTGTCCCCCAGATGCGGGAGTCGGAACTAAAATCGCGATTATCGCCCAAGACAAAGTACTCCTTTGGGCCCAGCACCACATTCATATCCGGATGCGTCAGATGCCCGGGCGGGCTTAAGTAGGGTTCCTGCACCATGATGCCCTGGGGATGAGCGGCGTTGGAGATCGTGATTTTTCCGCGCTCAACGCCGACGCGTTCCCCGGGAAGCCCGATAATGCGCTTGATGAAAAATTCGCTCGGGTCTTTGGGGTAGCGGAACACGATCACTTCGCCCCGCTCCGGCGCACGCAGATAATACGAAAGCTCGTCAATGATCAAATACTCGCGGTCTTCAAAATTCGGCTCCATGGATGCACCCCGCACGATAAAGGGCTGGGCGATAAAATAGCGAATCGGCAGCACCACGGCAGCCGAGACCAGAAGCACGCGCACGATCTCCCATATCTCCTTGAGAAATCGCTTCCCGCGAGGCACCACCCCTGTCAATTGTTCCCCTTGCTCTTCCATTACTGCTTGAGTATAGTGAAAAAAAATAAAAAATCAAGCGCTCTTTGCAAAAACAGAGGGTGAGGCCATGCCAAAAACCCATTATGACTGGCTCCAGCGCGGAAAAGTGCTCCGGCAAACGGATACACCCAACCCGCCGATACGCTCGGACGTTACGCTGGTCGGCGGCCCGGAAGAACGACTGGCGACATTTCGGTACTTGTATCAGAACGGATACCTTGTCGGTGAGGCATTGACGGACGCAAGAATCCTTTTCGGAGAAGGACGCACACAGTAAAGATCGCTCATCAATGGCTTTATTCTCGGCGCTCCAATTTCCGGAGCGCCTTTTGTAATGGTCTCCATCTCTTTTCTTATCCCGTCCGTCTTGCGCCCCGCCTTCCCTCTTGGTATTGTTCCCGTATGATTCTTGTCATCGGTCTGGGCAATCCCGGAGAAAAGTATGCGCTCACGCGCCACAACATCGGCCGTGACATCGCATCGGCTCTCCAGCGAGCCGAGAACATGGGCGGATTTCGTTTTGAAAAAAAATGGAATGCGCGGGTTGCCGAAGGGAAAATCGGACGACAAAAAGCCGCTGTCATCCTGCCCGATACCATGATGAATAAATCCGGTGCCGCGGTGGCGGCTGCGGCGAGGTTTTTCAAAATCAAACCGGCACGTATTTTCGTCATCCACGATGACGCGGACATCGCGCTGGGCCGCGCCAAGCTCTCGCTTGGCAAGGGCTCCGCCGGGCACAAAGGAGTGGAGTCCGTGATCCGCGTGCTGAAGACCCGCGATTTCTGGCGCCTGCGCATCGGTATCGCCGGCCGGCGCGATATCCCCGCCGAAAAACTCGTGCTCAAAAAATTCCTGCCGGAGGAGATGCGCGCGATGAAAAAAATAACAGCGCGCACCGTGGACGCGTTTCTTGCCATCGCCTCCGACGGCCCGGAGCGCGCGAGAAATAACTACAATCAATAGTGCGCGCCATGGGCGATAATAATGAGGAAGAGCACGTTCGTAGGGAACGTGCTCTTTTTTGGCGGGATCATCAGAGGTGGAAAGTAGACTCTTGTTGAGATGTTTTGCTGATGCGCTTCGCATCAACGTGAAAGCCGAAGCGCTGTTGCCTGCAGCGCTTATGCGCTGGCATATCCTCCCTGAACCATATTGGGAGGGGACCATTGACGCTGCGGTCTCCCGCAGCGACGAGCGCAAAGGAAGTTACTTCAACGGAGGAACCAGCCCATAGGTCGCTGCCACGGTGTGGAGTATCCCCAACGCCACGAACACGGCCAAGGCGCCAAACGCGTTGCCCAGCAACTGCTGCGGATTCATTGCGCCGTCCAGCCATGCCGTGACTACTCGGTACAGCACGGCAACGGCTGCCACAACGTACACAAAAGTCAGCACTGCCATGGGAATTTGCATGGCAGGGCTAACGGCCACATACATCGCGGCCGCGGCCTGGAGAATCCCCAGCGCCGCGAACAGGACCAACGCGCTGAACGCATCGGCCAGCAACTGCTGCGGGTTCATCTCGTTGCCAAGCCATAGCGTGGCAACTCGGTACAGCACGGCAACGGCTGCGACAACGTACACAAACGCCAGCACTGCATTCAGAATCTGCATCTTAAATCACCTCCTTTCTTTTTCTGATTTGCCGGCAAGGATCGCCGGCAGTTTTTTCCAAAGAGCATGTGAACTCTTCAAGACCACTATACCTTGCTTTTTGATCTAGTCAAGGATAGGTTATACACAAAACGATAACGATACCAATCGGATATTCTGCTATGGCTTCTCCTGGAAAGGAACTGCTGATCGTATCCGTAACCCCCCAAAATCTGGAGCGGGACGCTTTGTGGTTTTCCGAACACCAAATGGCGATCCGCAAAGCCCGCTCTATCCATGCATGGTGGCAAGATAACTCGGTCTTTGTGCAGCAGGACCTGGAGATAAAGCCATCGTATCTGGCGCGCCGGCTTGCGGAACTGGGCTACGAGCGGGCGCCCACCGTGCGGGGCAAAGGGCTTTTTGCCGTGCGCGGCGGCATCATAGAAGTATGGCCCGTCAATACAGATCAGGCCTGGCTCATAGAATTCCACGGAAACGCCGTGAGCGCCCTGATCGGCCGTGAGGTCTCGGCCGAGACATTCAAACCGCGCGCTCTCCCGAATCGGGGCTCTGTAGAAAAACTTGCTGCCGGATCATTCGTGGTGCATGTGGATCACGGCATCGGCATCTGGCGCGGCCAAAGCCGGGGATATTTTGTGGTGGAATACGCGCCTCCGGCCCCGGGTCTCATGCCGGATCGCTTGTTTGTCCCCGTGGGACAAGAAGAGCGGCTCACCCCTTATGTCGGATTTGAGACACCGCGCCTGCATCGCCTTGGCGGGGCGCTGTGGACCCGGACTCGCAAAAAAATAAAAGAAGAAGCCCTGATACTTGCCCGCCAGCTCCTTTCACTCTATGCGGCACGCCATCACGCCCAGCGCGCACCCTACCAACCAGATGCGGACCTGGCCGATGAATTGCGCGCGACATTTCCTTACCAGGAAACCGATGACCAAGTGCGCGCCGAGGAAGACATCCTGCGGGATTTGGCGCTCCCCCGCCCCATGGACCGGATTTTGTGCGGAGACGTGGGATTCGGAAAAACCGAGGTGGCGGTGCGCACGGCTCTTGCTGCCATCACCTCCGGCAGACAGGTGGCACTGCTCTCACCCACAACCGTGCTTGCCGTGCAGCACGAAGATACTTTTCTGGCGCGCATGGCCGGACTTGGCGTGCGCGTCCGGGCGCTCTCCCGCCTCACTCCGGCCCAAGACCAATCGCGGATCCGCGAGGAACTTGCCTGCGGGGCCGTTGACTGCCTGATCGGAACTCACCGCATACTCTCCCGCGACATCCAATTCAAAAATCTCGGTCTCGTCATCATTGACGAAGAACAGCGCTTCGGTGTGAAGCAAAAAGAGCGCTTCAAAGAGCTGCGCAGCGAGGTGGACATTTTATCTCTCTCCGCAACACCGATCCCCCGTACGCTGTCGCTGGCGATTGCTAAGCTGCGCGATATTTCAATCCTCTCAACGCCGCCGCACAATCGCCTTTCCATCAAAACCGCAGTGCTCCCGCATACCGCACGCACGATACGCGAGGCGATCCGGTTTGAACTGGCGCGCGGCGGCCAGGTGTATGTCCTCCACAACCGCATAGAGACCATCGGCGCCGTGAAAGAAAGTTTGGAGAGTATGCTTGCCCTGAAAAAAACGGACCGCGATGGCGACGGACGAGCCGCGCAAAAACGATCCGCTCCGAGGATCGGCGTCATCCACGGACGCATGGACGAACAGAGACTCATACAAACCATGGATCAATTCAGAAGGCGCGAAACGGATATACTGATCGCGACGACCATTATTGAAAACGGGCTGGACATCTCCTCGGCAAACACCCTCATCGTGGATGACGCCACGCGCCTGGGACTTGCTCAAGCCCATCAGTTGCGCGGCAGGGTCGGCCGCGCAGACACACAAGCATTCGCCTATTTCCTGTACCGGCCGCGGCAGATGAGCCAGAGAGCCGTGGAGCGGCTGGAAGCGCTCCAAGAATATGCGGACTTGGGCGCCGGCTACGATATCGCCATGCGCGATCTGGAAATCCGGGGCGCGGGCAATATCCTGGGCCGCGAACAGTCCGGCGCCATCAACAAAGTCGGCTTCAACCTCTACTGCCAGATGCTGGCTGAAGCAGTGGAGGAGACAAAAAACTCAAGCAATAAGGTGTAAAAATACGGAGCGTTGTGTACGCAACGCTCCGATTTCTTACAAATAAGCAGAAGAAGTTTGCCAAAGCGATATCCTTTAGACTACAGTAGAGTGCATGGAGCTGGCGGAGGCGAAGTTTCTCAACGCATTCAACACGATCCCCGGGGTGGGAGCCGCAACACTGCGCAAATTAAAAACTCATTTTGGCTCGTTTCAAACCGCATGGGCGAGCCACGCCGGCGCGTATGCCTCCGCCTGCCTGGACCCGCAGGCGCATGCTGCAATCCTGGAAAGAAAACAGTCTATTGACCCGGACCGGGAAATGCAAAAACTCGCGCGCGGCGATATCTGGATGGTCGGCGAAGAGGACCCGGCCTATCCTCCGCTCCTTAAACAGATCCCTGTCCCGCCCGCAGCGCTTTACGGCCGGGGCCGACCAGAAGCATTGACCGGCTGGCTGTGCATCGCCGTCGTCGGGACGAGGCGCCCCACGCCCTACGGCCTGGAAGCGGTGGAGGCGGTTGTTCCGGGACTTGCGGCTGCGGGAGCCAGTATCGTAAGCGGCCTTGCCATGGGTATTGATACCAAAGCCCACCAGACAGCACTCCAGGAACGGACCCTGACTGTCGCCGTATTGGGATCGGGCGTTGATCCTGTCTCGGTGTTCCCGCCCGAAAACCGCGGGCTTGCGGAACGCATTGCGAGCTCGGGAGGCGCTGTCATCTCCGAACATGCGCCCGGAACCCCGGCGGTCAAGGAACATTTTCCCATGCGCAATCGCATCATCTCTGGGCTCTCCCGAGCCACGCTGGTCGTGGAGGCGCGCGAGCGCTCCGGCGCCCTCATCACGGCGCACATGGCCTTGGAACAAAATCGCGACGTATTCGCGATCCCGGGATCCATCTTCTCGGCGACCTCGCGCGGCACGCTCGCGCTCATCCGCTGCGGGGCCGGCGCGGTTGGCGCTGCCCACGACATTCTGGAAGCGCTCGGGATTGATGCACAAAACGATCCGACATCCGAAAAAGATCCGCGCCTGACGCCCGAGGAGCGACAGATCGTGGCACTTCTCGGGAGCGCCCGGAGCGTGGACGCCATCAAGGCAGAAACGGGTCTGGCAACCGGCGCCATTCTCTCTACCCTTTCGCTTCTGGAGCTTAAAGGGAAAATCCGGCGCCTCGGGAACGATACGTTTCAACGCGCATAAAAAGATTTTTGAGAAAGTTTCCAAAACGCCATGCCAAAACAGCTCATCATCGTAGAGTCGCCCACCAAGGCCCGCACCATATCCCGATTCCTCGGGAATGATTTTTTAGTTGAGTCAAGCTACGGCCATGTCCGCGACCTCCCCAAATCAAAACTCGGCGTGGACGTGGAGCACGATTTCGCCCCGCAGTATATCATTCCTCTCAAGGCGCGCGCCCATGTCAAAAAATTAAAAAAAGACGCGGCGAAAGCAAAAACCGTGATCCTGGCGACCGACGAGGACCGCGAGGGCGAGGCGATCGCCTGGCACCTGGTAACAGCCCTGGATATAGGCCCGGAAAAAACCGGACGCATTGTTTTCCACGAGATCACCAAAAGCGCCATTGCCGACGCGCTCCAGCACCCCCGCGCGATTGACATGCGCATGGTGGATGCCCAGCAGGCTCGCCGGATCCTGGATCGGCTTGTAGGCTACAAACTGTCGCCCTTCCTCTGGAAAAAAGTTTTCCGCGGTCTCTCGGCCGGGCGCGTACAGTCGGCCGCCATGCGCCTGCTGGTGGAACGGGAGCGGGAAATCCAAAATTTTACCACACAAGAATATTGGACGATCACCGCCTCCCTTCTTACATCGCCCCTTACAGACAACGCGGCATTTGACGCCACCCTGATAAAAATCAATGACGAGACGCTGGATAAGTTTGCCATCAAAACCGGCGCGGAGGCCCGGGAGATTGCGAGCGACCTGTCAGGCGCCCTGTGGCGCGTGGGACAGGTGGAAAAACGCGCAATGACCAAAAACCCGCCTTCGCCATTCACTACCTCCACGCTTCAGCAGGACGCATTCCGGCGCCTCGGATTTTCCGCAAAGCAAACCATGTTCATCGCCCAGCAGTTGTACGAGGGCCTGGAGACGGGCGACGAGGGCCCGGTGGGACTTATCACGTACATGAGAACCGACTCGCTCAACATCGCCGCAAGCGCGCTGGCCGAGGCCTCGGCCCTCGTTAAAAAAGAATTCGGGGTCAAATATGTGCTCCCGTCTCCCCGCCGCTTCAAAACCAAAAGCAAAGGCGCCCAAGAAGCGCACGAGGCGATCCGCCCCACGGACCCGTGGCGCAAACCGGAACAGGTAAAACCCTTCCTTGACGCCAAACAATTCCGCCTCTATGAGCTTATTTGGAAACGCTTCGTGGCAGGGCAGATGCCGCCGGCAATTTTTGACGCCTCGTCCGTTGACATTCAGGCAGCAAGACACACGGATCTGGAAACAGGATATACCTTCCGCGCGACCGGGCAGGTTTTGCGCTTTGACGGATTTCTGAAAGTATACCCGACGCAATTCACCGAAAACCCGCTTCCGGAACTGACACCCAAAGAAGAACTGACGCTACAAGAGCTCAAACCCGAACAGCATTTTACTGCTCCGCCGGCGCGCTTCACCGAAGCGACCCTGGTAAAAACTCTGGAGCAGTACGGCATCGGCAGACCCTCCACCTACGCTCCCATCATTTCCACCATCCAGGATCGCGGATATGCCCAGCGCCATGAGCGCCGGTATCTGAAGCCCACCGAGACCGGATTTTTGGTGAACGATCTGCTGGTGGAACACTTCCCCGCGATCGTAGATATCCAATTCACGGCCCGCATGGAGGAGGAGCTTGACGAGATCGCATCTGGCAAAACCGACTGGCCTCCGGTCATCCGCCGATTTTATGATCCCTTTGCCCAAAACCTCGCCGCGAAATATGAGAGCGTGAAAAAACACGAGGTCCCGGAAACCACCGAGGAGATCTGCGACAAATGCGGTCGTGCCATGATTGTCAAGATGGGACGCTTCGGAAAGTTTCTTGCCTGTTCCGGGTTTCCGGAATGCAAGAATACCAAAACCCTGGGGCAAAAAGAAAAAGCCACGCCACAGAAAATTGATATGCGATGCCCGAAGTGCCAAGAGGGCGATGTCATCATCCGCTACACCAAGCGCAGAAAAATGTTTTACGGCTGTTCCCGCTATCCGGCATGCGACTGGGCCTCCTGGAACGATCCGCGAAAAGAGACCCCAAAACAATAACGACGGGGAGCCTCGGCCATACCCCAAAAATAAAAACCGCGAGATGCAAAACTCACGGCATATTTTTTCCCCGAATCAAAACCCTTATACCTTATACTTCCTTTATCATACTTCCTTTATCAACTTATCAAGTATGCCTTTGAGTTCCTCCTCGGAGAAAAATTCCACTACGATTTTGCCCCGCTCCCCCATCTTTTGCAGCTGTACGCGCGTCCCCAATCTCTCCTGAAGCCGCTCCTGCCACTGACGCATGATCGGGTCCTGGGTCTGTCCCGCGCGCTTGCGCGGCACAATGGTTTTGCCCGAAACCTGCCGGGCCTTGTTTTCCGCCTCACGCACGTTCAGCCCGTCGGAAAGTATCCCGCGATACACTTCAAATTGCCTGTCGGCCTCGTCTCCGGCCATGAGAATCGCGCGCGCGTGGCCCTCGCTGATGGCTCCGGTTTGCAACGCGGATAAAATATCTTCAGGCAAGGTAAGCAGGCGCAGGGAATTAGCCACGAATTCGCGCGATTTTCCTATACGGAGCCCCACTTCGCGCTGGACCAGATGAAATTCGTCTATCAATTGTTTGAATGCCCGCGCCCGCTCCAGCGCATTGAGGTCTTCCCGCTGAACATTTTCAATGAGCGCAAGCTCAAGTTTAATCCGGTCATCCGGCATGCCCCTTCGGATCACCGCCGGAATCTGGGAGAGGCCCGCCATCTGTGCCGCGCGCCACCGCCTCTCGCCCGCGATCAACTGATACGTTACCTCCAGGCCCCGCGGAGTCTCAACCTCGCGCTTGGTCACCAGTATCGGCTGCAAAACTCCATGCTCGCGGATGGAGCTTGCAAGCTCCTGCAGGGCATCGGCGGCAAACTCGCGGCGCGGCTGAAAAGGATTGGGCTTGATTTTTTCTGTCTCAATCCAGAAGACCGAATCGTTCCGGCGCGGGACAAAGTGATCCTGATACGTGCGCGCCGCGGGCTGCACGGTACCGCCTGCCTCTGATGCTCCACCATCCTGTTGCGGCGCCGCGGCGCCGGCCGGAGCCGACGGGGCTAACGCAACAGACGAAACAGCCGGAACTTCATCCGGCTGTTTCTCGGGTATCAATGACTCAAGGCCTCTGCCCAAAGAATCCATACGGTCAGGATTTTTTACTAGACCCGTTGCCTTCTATCTTTAATACCTCCTCTGCCAGCTGCCGGTACGACTTTGCCCCATGAGAATACGGATCATACTGCAAAATGGTTTTGCCAAACGAGGGAGCCTCGGCCAGTGCGACACTCCGGGGGATGACCGCGGAGAAAACATAACCGGGAAACTTTCGCCGGATTTCTTTGGCAACCGCGCGGTGCAGGCGCGACTTCCTGTCGTACATCGTAAGAAGCGCCCCCATGATCCCCACGCGGGTTTTTAAATTCGCATTGACAAGCTGTATGGTGCGCAGGAGATCCGCAAGCCCCTCCAGAGCATAGTATTCGCACTGCACCGGAATGATCACTTTTTGGGCCGCGGTGAGAGTATTAATAGTAAGGAGCCCGAGACTCGGCGGCGAATCAATGATGATAAAGTCATACGACCGGCGCAAGGGCTCCAAGACCTCTTTCAGTTTATACTCCCGATTGCGCATGTCAACCAAATCCACCGCTGCCCCGGCCAGCCCCGCGTCTGCGGGCAGAAGGTCCACGGACAGGAGACGGGTTTTTTTCACCGCCTCTCCCGGACTGATGCTCCCGATGAGCGCGTGGTAGACGCTCTTGTCCAGCTTTCGCGGATTCACCCCCATCGCGGAGGTCGCATTTCCCTGCGGGTCAAAATCCACGAGCAAAATGCGCCTGCCCAATGCGGCCAAAAACGCCGCCAGATTAATGCTCGTCGTGCTTTTCCCCACGCCGCCCTTCTGATTGGACAATGCGATAATCCGCGCCATATATGACCATCGTACGTCATCGCGGCATAATCTTCAATCCGCCCAATAAGTTGAAAATCAAAGTATTTTAGGATATAATCAAAATATAGTAAGGGAAGATCATAATCAATAGATTTATCCTGTATCTATTTTGCCGCCGTGGCGAAATTGGCACACGCGTAGCACTCAAAATGCTATGGGAGCGATCCCTTGTCGGTTCAAGTCCGACCGGCGGCATATCAACAAGGAAGCATTTTTATTATATGCCTAAAGATAGGTTTGGATTCCCACCAGTGACGTCAAAAATCGCCATCGTGGCAGAACGCAGGTTCTTCTTAATCAACCTTGGGCCGCATGATCTTCCACGGACAACCGATAAACACCTTATTTAGTATGGTACCCCTGTTGATGAATATGATTATCAAGATAGAAGATGGGCGCGCTTGGATTCGAACCAAGAACCGCCGAGGTATAAGCTCGGAGCTCTGCCGTTGAGCTACACGCCCGTTGAACTACTGACCGATAGGCTGGCGCGGGCGGATGCCCGCGCCAGCCTTAATTATTCTTTCACCAACTCCGCGAATTCTTCGCGCTCAATGGTTTCTTTTTCTATAAGCACGGAGGCGATCTCATCCAATTTTGCCCGGCGACGGGTCAAAATCTCTTCTGCGTGGCCCCTTGCATCATCCATGAGGCGTTTTCCTTCGCTATCAATGAGCCGCGCGGTCTCCTCCGAGTAGTTACGCTCGGTACCCAGTTCCCTACCCAAAAATATCATCTCTTCCCGCTCGCCCAGAGACACCGGCCCCACTTTTTCAGACATGCCGAAGCGCGTTACAAGATTACGCGCAAGGTCGGTGGCTTTTTTAAGATCGTCGGATGCGCCCGTCGTGATTTCGTCAAAGACGACTTTTTCAGCCGCATAGCCGCCCAGAGACACCGCGAGCTCGCCCAGAAAGTGAGTGCGCGAGAACAGATGCCGGTCCTCGCTTGGCAGCTTCAGGGTGTATCCTCCGGCCCGGCCCCGCGAAACAATAGATACTTTATGTACCGGGTCGGCATGCGGGACTGACGCGGCAACGAGCGCGTGCCCGGCTTCGTGGTAGGCGGATATTTTTTTCTCCTCTTGCGTCAGGATATGACTCTTGCGCTCCGGCCCCAGCATGACTTTCTCAATGGACTTGGTCAAATCCATCTGTCCGACTTTTTTGCGATTCTCGCGCGCAGCCAGAATCGCCGCCTCGTTCACCAGGTTGGCAAGATCCGCTCCGGAAAAACCCGGCGTGCGCTCGGCGATGGTGCGCAAGTGCACGTCGCTTTCCGTGGGCTTATTGCGGATATGGATTTTGAGAATTTCTTCGCGATCATTGATGTCCGGAAGATCCAAAATCACCCGCCGGTCAAACCTGCCGGGCCGCAGAAGTGCCGGATCCAGCACGTCCGGACGATTGGTATTATGAAGGAGTGTCGGAGAGATGCCGCCAAAAAACGCCTCGTTATCGCACCCACAAAAATCATATACATATCCTTCATACGGCAGTTTTCTTACGTTCTTCACAATCGCCCGCTTGGTATTCGCATTGCCAACATTCAGATGCGTTGGATCTTGTGTTTTTCCAAAACCCAATTTCCATGCAGTTACGGCCTTCAAGGGCTTGCCGCCGTTAATGATCCTCCCCTCTTTTGCGGTAAATGAGTGAACATATGACTTGAATCCATGCATACGCGCCAGCCAGTTTAGCTCAAGAATGAGTCGCTTGCTTACCGAGGTCGCTTCCACCCGCCCCATTTTGTCTCGATGCCCATCGCCTGCAAGATACCCCCTCATAAACTCCACGAAATACTCTCGAGGAGCCAACCACAAGAACGTTGGAACGTGTTTGTTATGCGCTCCCTTGCCGCAGTGATATGTCAAGAATTCCGCGACCGGCTTGCATTGATAAATAACATTCACTGCGTGCGGAGTGACGAAACGTTCAGTATGAGGAGTAATCTGAAAAGCCGCGCTCATCAATCTTTTGACGTCTGCAAGGTATTCCGTTTCTTTTGCATTGAAGCAAAAAACTATTTCTTTGCGCGCATACCCCTCGGCAACATAATACCCGAAAAGCCGCATGAGTTCCGGCGTCACTTTTACGTGATCAGGCAGGACTTCATAATGCTGGTAATAGTTGCGGGACAGCGCCCGCGGCCTGCAGATGCCCTGCTGCCATTTCCCGATGGTTCTTTGAGAAAATCCCAGCATGTTGCCAAGATGTGTCTGTGAATCTCTGTCAACGCGGGCGAGCGCATATTCGTATGCCGCACGCACCGGCTCAAACCGCTCAAAAAGCGGAGACCATAAAGGAAGTTCCATATCAAACGTATGGACAAAATCAAATGTGCGCGTCTCTCTCAATTTCTTGCTGCCTCTGTTGACGATATAGGGAAAATCCACCAATATATCACCCTCTTGCAGATCGCTCACTGCTTTTGTCGTAATGCCTTGCCTGCTCCTCACAAATACCGAATGATTTCCCGTTGCGCGGATTGTGCCGCCCAGATACGTTATTTCGTAAATTGCGTCTACGCGATGCCGAAAAACAGAACGCACGTTCTTGAACGCTGCGCTCCCGAAAGAAAACGCTTTGAGATTTTCGTCACTGAATCGGCCGGGTTTTCTTTCTTTCTTTTCAAATCCCAGCACCTCAAGGTTTGGCGTTTCTTTCTCTCCTTCTTCTCCGGATGATTGATAGTAGCGATCCACCGCTTCTCCTATTGAGAGCATGCTAACCATCCCATTTTCACGGATCAGGACCGGCGTATCTCCGGTTACACTGGCGGCAAAGACCAAAACTTTATCATTGGTCTCCATGCCGTCCATTTCCACCAGCAATTGATTCAGAGTTTGCTCCCGCTCATCATGCCCTCCGCCAATGCCTGCTCCGCGGATGCGACCCACTGCATCCAGCTCATCCACGAAGATAATCGCAGGCGCTGCTTTTTTTGCCAGACGGAACAAATCGCGCACGCGGCTTGCGCCCACACCCACAAACAATTCAATGAACTCCGAGGCGGACATGTGAAAAAATGGCACGCCGGCCTCCCCGCTCACGGCTTTTGCAATCAAAGTTTTTCCGGTGCCGGGTGCCCCCATGAGCAAAACTCCTTTGGGAATTTTGGCCCCGATGTCCAGAAACTTTTTCGGATTTTTCAAAAAATCCACGACCTCTTTCAACTCCTCCTTTGCTTCCTTGACACCCGCGACATCCTTAAACGTAATCTGCTCTTTGGCGTTTTCCGGCGTAATCAGCCGCGCGCGGGACTGACCGAAGGAAAACGCCGCCATGGACCCCTGCCGGACTTGGCGCGCCGTAAACCAGATGAAAAATCCGATCAGAATAACCGGCCCGATGATCGGGACAATCACGCCCAGCAAAAAATTCATGGCGCTGCGATTCCGAACCGTAATCCCCACGCCCTTGAGTTTTTCCGGATCCACGCCGTAATTGTGAAGCGTGTCGGTAAGCCCGGCCTCGGTTTCTTTCTGGGCGGTAACGGTCTCGCCGTTTTTCAACTTTACTTCCAGCGTGGATTCCATCACCGCGATGTCGGCCACCTCGCCCGCGTTGATGCGCGCCACCACATCCGAGAGCGCCACTTCCTTCTCCTCGTGCAGCATCCCGGCCACCGTGGAGTAGAGGGCCGAGACGAGCATCAGAATGACGATCACCCAGACGATATTTTTGGAGAGATTTTTCATAGTATACTGATCAGTCTACCATCCTAAAATGATTGCCGCAAGTATCGGATACTTCCATTTTTTGATGAAATCAGGTAGGATGGCACAGAGAAGAAGATTTTGAAAACCTGCGTCAAAAGAGAGACAAGGGTACATCATGATACTCACAGACCTTGAGAATCTAACGGGATGCGTAGGGCAAGATCCCGCATTCCGAGACTACCCGCCGCTGTCCCGTGCGAAAGCGGTCGTATGCGCGATCGAACAAGTAGTCGCGCGACAATACCCAAATTATCAAGCGCAGTGGCGAGTCACGGCTCTGTCTTGGCCAAAACCGGGAAGTGTGGGCTTTGTATACGAAAATGAGAATGTCCTGATGATAACCGGGGAATTGCATCGCATGAAGTATAAAGTTCTCATGGTGGACCGGACCGAGGATGCGGCGGATCATGCGATCACGGAACTCGGCGAAGGGCTCCTGTATAACCGGAGAATCGGCCGCTGCACACTGGCGACCCAAGATAGCGGATTCCCCTTTCTATCGTTTATCAAGAGGGTCAAAACGCGTATCCGGATACATCTGGTGGGATATGATTACGTTCCGGAGAATTTTCTCGCGGAAGAAGATTTCTCCTATTCCCTCATCAGAGGAGAGGTTGCCCAGATACTGGAACGGATACCGATGCATACGCCGCCTGCTCGACCCGTGCGTACCCCGAATGTGCGAGAAAGCACTCGTAAATTTCTCAACAATCCGCGTTTTGTCCAAGACACCAGGCATCAGGCATGGATTGCGCAAGCACTCGCCTGCCTGAAAGATATGGCGCAGGACGAATGGGAGGTGAGATTCCGCGATCTGATCAGAGGCATCCGATCGCGCTGGCAAGGGCCGTCTCCCCCGAATCAAGCGCTATCGGATATCCTTGGCGTGTTGGGGGAAAGATTCTTCTCCAGAAGGACCTTCTTGATTTACAGACCGGACCAGATGGAATTGTTCCTTACAACACACGGAGACACATTCAGATAAAACGTTCTCTCGCCAATCAGGCGCCCACACCGGCGCTTTTTTTATGGCTGCATGAACCCAAAATAAAAAACCAGCACGGACAACTCTGAACGTACTGGTAAAACTTAATCCTCTTCGGCGATGATGACGCCTTCGGGAATGTGGGTCTCTTCCAGCCACCGGCTGTGCCTTTTCGGAGGCACGCCACCGAGGCATGTGTCAAGGTAGGTTCGCCGAATCTTCCTGGTCTCCGGCGGGATCTCATTCAAAGAATCGCCGATATAACAGTACACCCGCGGCGCATCGGCTGGATAATCCGCCATGCTACGCGTGATATCCACCAATTCATAACCAGGTTCGTAGCGCGTCAATATGGCAAACCCGATGGGGTCAACGTCAATCAGCGTACCCTCCACCGCCATTCCTTGCATCTGGCGAAGCGTGAGGTACACATGGCTCCTGCCCCACTTACTAAAGGTGCGTTGGTATCCAATAAGTGTACCGGACTGCAGTACAAAACGCGCTCTGCCTGAAAGTCGTGTACGGACATTCTGCAGATTCAACAAAGAGCCATAGCCGAAAATCCTGATGGTCGGAACTGAATGCATCTTTGATCCCTTTCGGTTTGATGCCTTCCTTCTCGGAACCGCACTTTTCTTTCTACGAACTTTATTATCCATACTCAAGGCAAGAAGTCAACACACGAGACCTCACAATTCTTCATGAATGAGAGCTGATTCATCCTCGTGTGATACTATTTCTGCCGGCTGATCTTTACGCAGCCCGTCGGAAAGGATTGTCATCAACTCGCCGACATCCGATTCAACTTCAAATGACGAACGCGCAATGCCGCGCGGGAAAATGAGCTTGCACAGACGCGGCACGTTCTGGATGATGCGCCCCCCCATGCGCGGAAGCGAGTCAATGATCATGAACTCATTTTTATTTTTAAACTCATGGTAAAACGCTCCGGGGCGTTCGTAGCGAAGCGTCCGATCCTGTCTCTCATATGAATAGATGCCTGCTGCGAGCGGCAATTTCATTTCTGTGATTCCTTTAGGAGTAAGCGATAGATGGGCCAGGGGCAAGCGCTTTTTGAATGCCGCGTTCACCGCGACAAAATCAAAGTCCGACTCAATATCCAGATGAGAAAGGATGTGAAAAAATTCAATCGTGGGGATCTTCTGTTGAGCAATCATGAGCGAATAGACAGGGAGCGCTCCGGTAAAACGCGGATTGCATTCAATGGGAAAAATTTCCTGCGTCCGAGTATCATAGAGAAAATCTATTCCAAAAATCCCCTTGAATCCCCGTTCGGCCAAATACGAGCCGATGGACTCCACCACTTTTTGCGCAACGGATTCTACTCCGTCGGGCCAGGAACGAAACGCCCAATCGTGTCCCAAAAATACTCCAGTCGGCATTTGTCCGTGGAGCGACTCCGGCACATCAATCAGCTGAAGCTGAAGCGTGGAAGAAAGCACCCCATGCGCCGTGATACATCCGAGCATTGAGAGTGAATGCCCTTCAATAAAAGGAGACATGGTGACAAAATGATACCGCTCGTCTTTGGACAAGATATCGCGCATCGCAGTCCAATCCCGCTCGCTGCGGATAAAAAAAGTGCCCAGTTCTCCGGCCACGTCAAAATCCGCGCGCTGAATCACGAACGGACGCTCCCAGTGCGCCCACAAATCCGCAAACGATTTTTTTAAAAATTCTTCGCGGGGCAGACGCCAGTCCGGGATTGAAGGAAGACCCCGTTTTTTTACGAGATCGCGAAAATCCCCTTTGAGCACCACACCTGCAAAGCTTTCCGGCTGGTTGCCGATCCACTCAATCCCCTGCTCTCCCAACGCCTGCACGATTTTGGGCGTGGTCTGATAAAACATCAGCCGATACGGATAACGGCGCGATTTCAAAAACGCCTGGAACGCAAAATTTCTCAAAAGATATCCGGTCGCATGCACTTTTTCCGCGATCTTCGGGTGCTTTTCTTCCAGACAAAAAATCGTCGTGTAGTTTCGCAGGAGATCAATATCCACCGCGTCTTTCACGCAATAGATCGCGTAGCGATCCAAAAAAAGAGACGGCATAATCCGCGGATACGGAGCCACGCCCACCGCGATAATGGTTTTTTCCTCCATGCGCCGTAGCGCCTCGCCCAAATTGGGTACATACTTCTGCCATGCATGGAAAAAATTCACATCCATACGCCAAACTTAACAAAAAATCCCGGCTTTTGCTATCCTCATGTAAAAATCGGAAATGAAAACGCCCGGGAGAAGCAAGATCCTTCATCCCGGGCTCTCTAAATCCTCCTTTCTATAATGAACTTGCGGTCCGCGTTAGGCCGCGGCGAATTCCACGCTGGCCACCTGCGGCAGACGGTCGCCCTGGGTCTGCGGCCCGAGATGGAAGTACACTGACTTCATCGGCTCAAGGACGGGTACGCGGCCATCGTTTGGCACCTTGCTAAAGTGCACAAAGCACTTCCTGCCGACGTCTACGTCCTCCAGATGCTGCCCCGCGGCATCAATCAGGATTGTGCGCAACTCGGCCATCACGCCAGTGCCGCTGATCATGTTGAAGAACAATGGAGCCCCACGCAACCACCCCTGACGTTCCGGGATGTACGTTGGTCGCCACGCGGCCGCCTTCACTTCGGCGAGCCGCTTCACGCTCCACTTCTGGCGCGAGGTCCCGAACTCGCGGGCCACCCGCTCCACTGCCTCACCCATACGAGGCCATATCTGGCTGTACTTAAAACCAGGATAGGCGTGGACAGGATCGGTCGGCACAAAGTCATAGCCCTCGCGCCCTCGCACGATCCATCCCTTCGCCAACTGCTGTGCAGTGACGAAGAAGCGACCGCGTCGGGTGATGAGTCCGACCTGGATGTCCAGATCCCGGCCATCGTAACCAAGGAAATGGATATCGGTGTTGTCCACGCCCGCCATCCGCGTTATAGGTACGCCGCGCTCCCATCTTACCGGCACAGAGAGGATATCGTAGCCCTGCAGCGGCTTCGCTTCCCCTCCGAACACGGTGAATGGGATGATGTCTTCGCCCCGCGTGTCCACCGACACGGTCAGGTCGATGACAGAAGGTCTACCCTTGGGCAAAAACTCCTGCCACGCGCAGGTCTCCATCATCCGCGTCTCGCCAACCTCAAATCCAGCCGCCTCAATAGACACACCTTGAAATGTCAACATGGCAAACCCCTTTCCGTGGGTTTAGTGCCTGTATTTGCCGGATTATCCGGCGTGAAAAGACCTGTCCGAATACGATTTTTATATTATACATCCATCAATAGAAAATGTCAATATCGCGTTAGGGAGCTGTTTATCATAGAATGTGAGGCATGGAGAAAGAGATGCAGTCAATAAAAACCTCTTTTGGTGAGGCGATTGTCAAAGCAGCGACTCCGGAACAGATGGAAGATCTACGTATCGCCTATCTGGGGAAAAAAGGAGCGCTCACCGCTGTTTTGCGCGCGTTGAAAGACATGCCGGAGCAGGAGCGCAGGCGCATCGGAGAGGAAGCAAATCAACTGCGGCGCGAGATTGAACAGATGTTGGCTGAAAAACGCGCGCAACTGGATGATGCGGCGCACGAATCCGTTCTGCGACGCGAGTGGTTGGACGTGACGCGACCCGGGACAAAGCAGGCACGCGGGCACCTGCATCCGGTAACGCTCCTGCTCCGAGAAATAGAAGCCATTTTCCAATCCATGGGATTTGCCACCGCCGAAGGCCCGGAAGTGGAGACCGATTTTTATAATTTTGAAGCGCTCAACATGCCGCCGCATCATCCTGCGCGTGACATGTGGGATACGTTTTGGCTGCGCCAAACCGGAATGAGGAATAAGGAATTAGGAATTAAGGACGACCGATTGCTTTTGAGAACGCACACGAGTCCGGTACAGGTACGCTATATGGAAAAACATAGCCCCCCGATCCGGATCATCATCCCCGGGACCGTATACCGCTATGAAGCGACCGACGCCTCGCACGAAATCCAGTTTGCCCAGCTGGAGGGGCTTATGGTGGACGAGAATATCTCCATCGCAAACTTCAAAGCGATTATCCAGGAATTTTTCTCGCGACTCTTCGGCTCCCGCGTCTCTATCCGCCTGCGCCCCAGCTACTTCCCCTTTACCGAGCCGAGTTTTGAAATTGACATCTCCTGCGTGCAATGCGGGCGAGTTGGATGCGCGCTGTGCAAACAGTCCGGGTGGCTGGAGCTGGCTGGTGCGGGCATGGTGCACCCGAGCGTGTTTAAAGCGGCGGGCTGGAATCCGCGACAGGCGCGCGGGTTTGCCTTTGGCATGGGCCTGGCGCGCCTGGCGGTGATGAAATATAAAATCCCCGATGTGCGGCTGCTCAATTCAGGCGACCTGCGATTCCTGCGCCAATTCTGATCTCTTGCCTATGAAATTTTCCTATAATTGGCTGAAAGAATTTGTGCCGATAAAAGAATCTCCCGCGAGTCTCGCGGAGTTTCTGACCATGCGCGCCTTTGAAGTGGAGAGCATGGGAAAAAAAGGCGATGATACGATCCTGGATATCAAGCTCCTGCCCAACCGGGTCTCGGACGCCTCCGGGCACCGCGGCATGGCGCGGGAAATCGCCACGCTGAAAAACATCCGAATTAGGAATAAGGGATTAGGAGTCAAGGAAGATAAAACGAGGAAAGCAATAGATTTTATTCGGGTGAACGTAGAAAATCCGGAGGATTGCCCGAGATACACTGCGCGCGTGATCACGGATGTGCGCGTGGGGCCCTCGCCCGCATGGCTTCGCCAGCGCCTGGAGGCCTGCGGCCTGCAATCAATAAATAATATAGTAGACGCCGCCAACTATGTGATGCTGGAGACGGGACAGCCGCTTCACGCTTTTGACGCCGATTTAATCGGCGTCAAAAGCGTGGGATCCGGAAAGAAAACGATTACCGTGCGCCGCGCAAAAAAAGGCGAGCGGATGGAGACGTTGGATGGAAAAACCTACGAGCTGAATCCTGAAATTCTCCTGATCGCGGATGAAAAAAATCCGCTTGCGATTGCGGGCATCAAAGGCGCGCGCGCATCCGGCATCTCGGCCAATACGCATACCATTATTATAGAATCCGCAAATTTTGATCCGGTGCGCGTGCGCCTCGCATCGGGGCAGTTAAAATTAAAAACAGACGCATCGTACAGATTTGAGCACGGCATGGATCCCGATGAAACGCTCCGCGCCGTTGATGAAGCCACAGCGCTCGTGCAAAAGATCGCAGGCGGATCTATCCTTTCCGGTCCGATTGACGTCTATCCCAAAAAAGTCCTGCCTCCCAAAATCCTCTTTCGCGCGCCGTACGC